>CAXTTP010000142.1:0-7481 GCA_964247195.1 uncultured Sphingomonadaceae bacterium | reverse complement strand
GGCGGGTATCCCGCGCTACATCGGGGTGAAGATCGCGGCTAAATAGGCCGGCGGCTGGCGGTCGGGGCCGCCGGCCGCCCGGAGACGGGGCGCAGCCAGGGGGGCGGCATGGGCGAGACGACGTCGATCTTCATCGGCAAGGGCGGCGACGGCCCGCAGTGCCTCGAGCTCCGCCGCGCCAATCGCCATGGCCTGATCGCGGGCGCCACCGGCACCGGCAAGACGGTAACGCTGCAGGGGATCGCCGAGGGCTTCTCGGCGGTCGGCGTGCCGGTGTTCATGGCCGACGTGAAGGGCGATCTCGGCGGCCTCGCCATGGCCGGATCACCGACCGCGCCGGGCCACGCCGCGTGGGCGGCGCGCGCTGCCGAGATCGGCGATAGCGACTGGGCCTATCACGATAACCCGGTCGTGTTCTGGGACGTGTTCGGCCAACAGGGCCATCCCGTCCGCACCACCATCTCCGAGATGGGTCCGCTGCTGCTCGCCCGCTTGATGGACTTGAGCGACGCGCAGGAGGGCGTGCTCGCGATCGCCTTCCGGGTCGCCGACGAACAGGGCCTGCTGCTGCTCGACCTTGCCGACCTGCAGGCGATGCTCGCCTATTGCGCCGAGAACGCCGGCGATCTCAGCACGCGCTATGGCAACGTCACCAAAGCCAGCGTGGGATCGATCCAGCGCCAGCTGCTCCAGCTCGAATCGCAGGGCGGCGACAGCTTCTTCGGCGAGCCCGCGCTCGACGTTCACGACCTGCTGAGTCTCGACGACAAGGGTCGCGGCACGATCAACATCCTCGCCGCCGACAAGCTGATGGCGGCGCCGAAGCTCTACGCGACCTTCCTGCTGTGGCTGCTTTCCGAGCTGTTCGAGACGCTTCCCGAAGTCGGCGATCCGGACAAGCCGAAGCTCGTCTTCTTCTTCGACGAGGCACACCTGCTGTTCGACGAGGCGCCCAAGGCGCTGCTCGACAAGATCGAGCAGGTCGTCCGCCTGATCCGGTCGAAGGGGGTGGGCGTCTATTTCATCACCCAGAACCCGATCGACGTTCCCGAGGACGTGGCCGGCCAGCTCGGCAACCGCGTCCAGCATGCGTTGCGCGCCTTCACCCCGCGCGACCGGGCCGCGGTGAAGGCGGCGGCCGACACGTTCCGCGCCAACCCTGGCGTCGACGTCGAGACGGCGATCACCGAGCTCAAGGTCGGCGAGGCGCTCGTCTCGCTGCTCCGGCCCGACGGCGCGCCCTCCCCGGTCGAGCGCACGCTGATCAAGCCGCCGGCCTCGCGCGTCGGCCCGCTCACCGACAAGGAGCGGGCGGTGATGATCTCGACCTCGCCGTACGCGGGCAAGTACGACACGGCAGTCAACCGCGAATCGGCGCAGGAGATGCTCGCCGCCAAGGCGGGCAGCGCCGCCGCGGCCGCCGCCAAGGCGAAGGCGGATGCCGAGACCGCGAAGGCCCAGGCAGAGGCGGCGAAGGCGACCGCCGAGCAGGCCAAGCTCGACGAGCGCGGCCGCGCCGCTGCGCAGAAGGAGGCGGACCGCGCCGCCGCCGCGCAGGCCAAGGCGGAGGAGCGCGCGCGCATTGCCGCCGAGCACGAGGCGGCGCAGCCGACGATGTTCGACAAGGTGATCCAGTCGGCGACGCGATCGGCCTCCTCCTCGGTCGGCCGGCAGGTCGCCAACGAGCTCGGCCGCCAGATCTTCGGCGGCGGCGGCCGGCGCTCGTCGTCCGCCGCGGGCGGGATCGGCGGCCAGCTCGTGCGCGGCATTCTCGGCGGCCTGTTCAAGGCGCGGTGAGCGTTCCGACCCGGAGCGGGGTGGCAGGCGCGATCTGGCCGCCGGTGGTGACCGGCGAGGCGGCGATCCTAGCGGCGCTGCTTGCCGAACTCGAAACCTCGCAATGGCTGTCCGCCGACGAGATCGCCGCCCGCCAGTTCGAGCAGCTGGAGGCGGTGGTGGCGCACCATGCGTGCCACAGCCCGCATTTCCGCGACCGCCTGGCCGCCGCCGGGATGACCGTCGAGGAGGCATCGTCGCCGGCCGGGTTCGCCCGGCTGCCGCTGCTCACCCGCCGCAATATCCAGACCGCGACCGGCTTCTTCTCGGAGACGCTGCCGCCGCTGCATGGTCCCGTGACGCCGGTCGACACCTCGGGCTCGACCGGCGAGCCGCTCCACGTCCGCCGCACGGCGCTCGGCCGGCTGGACTGGCTTGCGATGACGATGCGCGACCATCGCTGGCACGACCGCGACCTCGCCGGCCGCTTCTGCGCGATCCGCGCGCATATCGACAAGACCTGGGTGATCGACGACTGGGGACCGCCGGCGAGCCTGCTCCACCACACCGGCCGGTCGATGGGCATACCGATGACGGTGCCGATCGCCGAGCAGGTGAAGCTGATCGCCGAGTTCAGGCCGACCAGCCTGCTCGTCTATCCGAGCAACCTGACCGGCATCCTCGACCAGATCGCCGGCGACGGCACGACGCTCGACGGCATAAGCGACATCCGCACCATCGGCGAGATCCTGACCGACGAGACCCGCGATCGTGTCCGCGACGTGCTCGGCGCCGGCATCGCCGACAATTATTCGTCGCAGGAGGTCGGCTACGTCGCTCTGCAATGCCCGGTCAGCGGCCTCTATCACGTGATGGCCGAGACCATGATCGTCGAGGTGCTCGACGGCGCGGGGCGGCCCTGCAATCCGGGCGAAATCGGCCGGGTGGTGCTGACCGACCTCAGGAACTTCGCTTCGCCGCTGATCCGCTACGAGATCGCCGACCATGCCGAGGCGGCGGCGCCCTGCCCGTGTGGCCGCGGCCTGCCGACGATCGCCCGCATTCGCGGCCGCAGCCGCAACCTCATGGTCAAGCCGAACGGCGACCGCAGCTGGCCGCAGGTCGGCCGCAACCGCTTCCGCGCTTTGGCGGGGGTCATCCAGTACCAGTTCGTGCAGCACACGCCCCAGCGTATCGAGGTGAAGCTGCTGCTCGAGGCGCCGATCGATGCCGCGCTGGAGGACGAACTGCGCCGTCACGTCCAGAAGGCGCTGGGCTTTCCATTCGACATCGACTTCACCTATCTGCGGGAGCGGATCGAGACTGGCCCTACGGGCAAGTTCGAGGAGTTCGTCAGCCGGGTGCCGATGTGAACGCGATCATCCAACCGGCCGCGCGCGTCGCCTCGCTGTCGCTAGCGGACGCGACCCGGGATCCCGAGGGCTTTGCGACCGCGCTCGGCGAGTCGTTCGAGCGCTACGGCTTCGCGATCGTTGCCGATCACGGCATCGATGCCGCCACGATCGCCGCCGCCGATGACGCCGCGCGCGACTTCTTCGCCCTGCCGGACGCGGTCAAGTGCCGCTACCATTTGCCCGGCACCGGCGGCGCGCGTGGCTATACCCCCTTCGGCATCGAGACCGCCAAGGATGCGAGCGCGGTCGCCCTCAAGGAATTCTGGCACGTCGGCCGCGAACTGCCGCCCGGCCATCGCTACGAACGGTTCATGGCGCCCAATCTCTGGCCGGCCGAGGTCCCCGCGCTCCATCCGGCCGCGACCGCGCTGTTCGCCGCGTTCGAGACCGCCGGCGGGCGGCTGCTCGCCGCGATCGCGCGCCATCTCCGCCAGCCGACCGACTATTTTGCGGCCAAGGTCGCCGAGGGCAATTCGGTGCTGCGGCTGCTCCATTACCCGCCCGTCTCCGCCGATGCGCCCGGCATCCGCGCCGGTGCGCACGAGGACATCAACGCGATCACCCTGCTGCTCGGCGCCGAGGAGGCGGGGCTGGAGATCCGGCTCGCCGACGGCAGCTGGCTCGCGGTCTCGCCGGGGGAGGGAGAACTAGTCGTCAACGTCGGCGACATGCTGCAGCGGCTGACCAACGACGTGCTGAAGTCGACCACCCACCGTGTCCGCAATCCGGCACCGGAGCGGCGTGGACGGTCGCGCTATGCGATGCCCTTCTTCCATCATTTCCGGCCCGACTACCGGATCGAGACGCTGCCCGCCTGCGTCACCGCCGAGCGGCCCGACGCCTATCCCGATCCGATCGCCGCCGACGACTATCTGCGACAGCGCCTGCGCGAAATCCGTCTGCTGTGAGCGGGGGCGAGCGCGACTTCCACCGCCGCTGGTCCCTGATCGCCGTACCGCTGCGGCCGCCGCCACCGGTCGCGGCGGCGATGGCGGCTCTCGTCGTCGACCGGCCGGGGCTGGCCCTCCAGCTCGGCGTGACCCCAGAGATCGCCGCGGTGCCGACGCGCAGCATCGCCGTCGACTGGGACGAGCAGATGGTGCGGCTCGCCTGGCTGGGAGGGCCGGGCCGCGCGGCGGTGGTCGCCGACTGGCGGGCGCTGCCGCTCGGCCCGGCGAGCATCGCGATGGTGATCGGCGATGCAAGCCTGACCATGCTGCGCTGGCCGGCCGACGCGCTGTGGGCCGAGCTTGCCCGGGTGCTCGCGCCGGGCTCGCGGATCGTGCTGCGCTGCTTTGCCGGTCCCGAGCCCGCCGAATCGCCCGCGTCGCTGCGGAGCGAGGCGCTGGCAGGGCAGGCGGGCAGCTTCGCCGCGTTCAAGCTCCGCCTCAACATGGCGCTGTTCGCGCAGCACGAACGCGCGGGCGCGATCACCTCGCAGCAATTGTTCGACGGCTTCACCAAATGCTTCCCGGATCGCGGAGAGCTGCTCCGCGCGACCGGCTGGACCGAGGCCGAGGTCGCCCAGATCGATCGCTACGCCGGCAGCGTCTCGCTCCATGCTTATCCGGTCCGCAGCCGCATCCTCGCCGCGCTGCCGTGGCCGGGCCGGTTCGTGGAGGTGGGCGGCTATGAGCTCGCCGGGCTCTGCCCGTTGCTGGTGATCGACCTGCCCTAGCCGCGCCCGCGATAGGCGGGCACGCCCTGGTCCGGCAGCCATAGCCCGTCGGGCGGCGGACCCGATTGCCAGAACACGTCGATCGGCATGCCGCCGCGCGGATACCAATAGCCGCCGACGCGCAGCCATAGCGGCGCCATCTCGTCTGCCAGCCGTTCGCCGATGCCGACGGTCACGTCCTCGTGGAACCCGGCATGGTTGCGGAACGCACCGAGGAACAGCTTCAGCGACTTGGATTCGACGATCTTCGCCGCCGGCGCATAGTCGATCACGATATGCGCGAAGTCGGGCTGGCCGGTGACCGGGCAGAGCGAGGTGAATTCCGGCGCGGTGAAGCGGACCAGGTAAGGCCGGCCGGGTCGGGGGTTGTCGACATAGTCGAGGATCGCCGATTGCGGCGAATCGGGCAGCGCGCTGGATCGGCCGAGATGGGTGAGGCTCATGGCCGCCATGTAGGGCCGGCGTACCGCGATGAGAAGCGCATCGCCTCGACGGCGCGGAGACGGGACGCTAGGCAGGCGGGATGAAAGACCTGGTCTCCACCGATTGGCTGGCGGACGCGCTCGGCGCGCCCGACCTGCGCCTGCTCGACGCGACCGCCTTCGCGCTCGACCCCAGCCGCGATCCCCGGGCCGAGTATCGCGCCGGGCATATTCCGGGCGCGCGCTTCCTCGATCTCGGCGGCCTCGCCGATCCCGAGAGCGATCTGCCCGGCATGCTGCCGACCGCCGATCGCTTCGCGACGCGGGTCGGCGCGCTCGGCGTCGGCGACGGCGATCGCATAATCCTCTACGACAACAGCCCGCATCGCACCTCGGCCCGGGCATGGTGGATGTTCCGCACCTTCGGCGCGCGCGACGTCGCGATCCTCGATGGCGGCCTGTCGGCATGGTTTGCGGAGGGCCGGCCGCTCGCGCCGGGGGAGGAGGAGCCGGTGGCGCCCGCCAGCTACACCGCCCGCAAGGACGCGAGCGCGGTTCGCGACCTGGCGCAGGTCCGCGCCAATATCGGCGCTGCCAGCGAGCAGCTCCTCGATGCCCGCGGCGCCGGCCGCTTCACAGGCGAGGAAGCCGATCCGCACGGCGCCGCCCCCGGTCACATCCCCGGATCGCGCAACCTGCCCTATACGCGGCTTCTGGGCGAGGACGGGCGGTTCAAGGACCCGGCGGCACTCCGTGCCGAGTTCGACCGGCCCGGCATCGATCTCGACCGTCCGCTCGTCGCCACCTGCGGCTCGGGCGTCACCGCGTCGGTGGTGCTGTTCGCGGCGCACCTGCTCGGCAAGCGGGATACGGCGCTCTACGACGGTTCGTGGAGCGAATATGGCGCGGATCCCGCCACCGCGAAGGCGCTGGGCCCGGCATGACGGACAGCCCGCGCGGCAAGGCGCCCGCCACCCGCCTGATCGAGGGCGGCCGCCGGCCGGAGTGGACGCGCGGCATCGTCAGCCCGCCAGTGTGGCGCGCATCGACGATCCTGTTCGACAGCGTCGCGGCGCTGCGTGCAGCATCGGCGGCGCCCGACGACGGTCTCTATTACGGCCGCCGCGGCACGCCGACGCAATGGGCGCTGGCGGACGCCCTGACCGAGCTCGAGCCGGGCGCGGCCGGCACCATGCTCTACCCATCGGGCGTGGCGGCGATCGCGGCGGCGTTGCTGGCGGTGCTGAAGCCCGGCGACGAGCTGCTGCTGGCGGACACCGTCTACGAGCCGACCCGCGCCTTCTGCCGCAACATCCTCGCCCCGCTCGGCATCGCCGCGCGCTTCTACGATCCCGGCGTGGGCGCGGACATCGCGGCTATCATCGACGACAGGACGCGGGCGATCTTCCTCGAAAGCCCCGGCAGCCTCACCTTCGAGGTGCAGGACGTGCCGGCGATCTGTGTCGCGGCGCGGGCGCGCGGGATCGTCACGCTGCTCGACAACACCTGGGCGACGCCGCTGCTGTTCCCGGCGATCGGCCATGGCGTGGACATCGCCATCCTCGCCTGCACCAAATATGTGGTCGGCCATTCCGATGTGATGCTGGGTTCGGCCACGGCCGGGCCGGAATGGTTCGGCCGGCTGCGCCGCACCGCCCAGTCGCTCGGCCAATATGTCAGCCCCGACGATGCCTGGCTCGCCAGCCGCGGCCTGCGCACGCTCGCCGTGCGGCTGCGCCAGCATGAGGAGGGCAGCCTGGCCGTCGCCCGCTGGCTGGCGGGCCGGCCCGAGGTCGCGCGCGTGCTCCATCCGGCGCTGCCGGACTGCCCCGGACACGATCTCTGGCAGCGCGATTTCCGCGGCGCGTCGGGTCTGTTCGGCTTCGTCCTGGCCGGCGGCGACGATGCCGCCCGCGCTGCGCTGATCGACGGGCTCGACCATTTCGGCATCGGCTTCTCGTGGGGCGGGTTCGAGAGCCTGGCGCTCCCCGTCGATCCGGCGCCGATCCGCACGGCGACGCGCTGGCAGGCCGAGGGGCCGATGGTGCGGCTCCACATAGGCCTGGAGGATCCCGCCGACCTGATCGCGGACCTCGCCGCCGGGCTCGACCGCTTCGCCGCCGCACGCGGCTAGGCGGGGTCGCTCCGCACGATCCGGTCGAGCGCGGCGAGGGCGGCACGGATCTCGCC
>CAXTTP010000141.1:0-7512 GCA_964247195.1 uncultured Sphingomonadaceae bacterium | reverse complement strand
CGACCAACATCGCCTTCAACGCCGCGCGGCGCTGGCTGCGCGACAAGGAGGACGGGATCGAGGAGGCGAAGTCGGTCGGCGCTCCGGTGGCGATCTTCAGCCTCGAGATGTCCGCCGACCAGCTCGCCACCCGCATCCTTGCCGAGCAGTCCGGGATCAGCTCGGAGAGCCTGCGGATGGGCAAGATCAGCCAGCACGACTTCCGCAACCTCGCGCGCGCCGCGGCCGAGCTCGAGACCCTGCCGCTCTACATCGACGACACGCCCGGGCTCACCATCGCCGCGCTGCGCACCCGCGCTCGGCGGCTGAAGCGACAGCGCGGCATCGGCATGATCGTGGTCGACTATCTCCAGCTGCTGCAGGGTTCCGGCAAGGCCGGCGACAACAACCGGGTGCAGGAGATTTCCGAGATCAGCCGCGGCCTGAAGACGCTCGCCAAGGAGCTGAACGTGCCGGTGCTGGCGCTGTCCCAGCTCAGCCGCGCCGTGGAGCAGCGCGAGGACAAGCGGCCGCAGCTCTCGGACCTGCGTGAGTCCGGCTCGATCGAGCAGGACGCCGACATCGTCCTCTTCATCTATCGCGAGGAATATTACCTGCAGGGGCGCGAGCCGGCGCATGCCGCCAATGGCGAGGTGCCGATCGAGCATGCCGACTGGGCGGCGAAGATGGATGCCGCCTTCGGCATGGCGGAACTGCTCATCGCCAAGCAGCGCCATGGCGCGACCGGCAAGGTGAAGCTCAAGTTCGAGGCCAAGATCACGCGCTTCTCCGACCTGGCCGAAGACGGCTACATGCCGGCCTGAGCGTGGCCGGCGACAGCGCGCGCGAGCCGGGAGACGTACGAGTGACCGAAGCCGGCAACGACCTCGACGCGCAGAAGCGTGCCGCTGCCGAGGCCGCCGTGGCCGAGGTGCGCGACGGCATGCGGATCGGCCTGGGCACCGGCAGCACCGCCGCCTTTGCGATCGCCGCGATCGGTCGGCGGGTTGCCGGCGGACTGCGCATCGCGTGCGCCGCCACCTCCGAGCGCACCGCGGCGATGGCCGCCGGTTTCGGCATACCGCTGCTCGATCTCTCGACGGTGGCCACGCTCGATCTCGGCATCGACGGCGTCGACGAGATCGATCCGTCGTTCCGCGCGATCAAGGGCGCGGGCGGCGCGATGCTGCGCGAGAAGGTCGTCGCCGTCGCCGCCGCGCGCATGATCGCCATCGCCGACGGTTCCAAGGCGGTCCCCCGGCTCGGCGCCCGGCCGGTGCCGGTTGAGGTGCTGCCGATCGCGCAGGCCGTGGTCGCCCGCGCGATCGAGTCGCTCGGCGGCGTCCCGACGCCGCGTCTCGCCGCGGGCGTGCCGTGGCGGACCGACCAGGGAAACGTCGTGCTGGACTGCGCTTTCGGCGCGATCGACGAGGCCGATCGTCTCGCGGCTTCGCTTTCCGCGATACCGGGCCTATTGGGCCATGGTCTCTTCGTCGACGAGATCGATGCGCTTTATCTGGGAACGTCGGCGGGTGCCGTTCGGACGGAGCGGCACGATCTCGCGCCGATTCGTTTGTAACGGCGGCACCCTTAGGCCGCGTGCATCGTTTAGCCGGGCATCTCGGAAGGAAGTTCATGACTGACGTGCTCCATCACGACACCCCCGTCCATGAGGACGGCTCGCCGGAACGGCTCGCGATCGACACGATCCGCACGCTTGCGATGGACGCGGTGCAGAAGGCCAATTCGGGCCATCCCGGCACGCCGATGGCGCTGGCGCCGATCGCATACACGCTCTGGGCCAGGTTCCTGCGCTATGATCCGGACCGGCCCGACTGGGCGAACCGAGATCGCTTCGTGCTGTCGGTCGGGCATGCCTCGATGCTGCTCTATGCGGTGCTGCACCTTGCCGGCGTCAAGGAGATCGATGCCGACGGCAAGTCGACCGGCCAGCCCGCCGTCAGCCTCGACGACATTCGCGCTTTCCGCCAGCTCGGCTCGAAGACGCCGGGGCACCCGGAATATCGCATGACCACCGGCGTCGAGACGACCACCGGTCCGCTCGGACAGGGTTGCGGCAATTCGGTGGGCATGGCGATCGCCGAGCGCGCGCTCGCCTCGCGCTTCAACCGGCCCGGCTTCGACCTGTTCGATCATGACGTCTACGTGCTCTGCGGCGACGGCGACATGATGGAGGGCATCTCCGGCGAGGCGGCCTCGGTTGCCGGTCACCTCGCGCTCTCGAACCTCTGCTGGATCTACGATTCGAACTCGATCAGCATCGAAGGGTCGACCGATCTCGCCTTCACCGAGGATGTCGGCAAGCGCTTCGAGGGTTACGGCTGGAACGTCATCCACGTCGACGACGCCAACGACACCGCCGCCTTCGCCGAGGCGATCGAGACCTTCAAGGCGACGGCCGACCGGCCGACCTTCATCGTCGTGCGCTCGATCATCGGCTGGGGCAGCCCGCGCGCCGGCAGCGAAAAGGCGCATGGCGAGGCGCTGGGGGAAGACAATGTCCGCGCCACCAAGAAGGCCTATGGCTGGCCCGAGGACGCGCAGTTCCTCGTGCCCGAGGGTGTCGCCGAAGCCTTCCGCGGCGAGGTCGCCGGGCGCGGCGTGCCGGCGCGGGAAGCGTGGGAGGCGACGTTCGCGCGCTACCGGGAGAGCTTCCCGGCGGAGGCGGCGGAGTTCGAGCTCGCGCGCCAGGGCAAGCTGCCGGACGGCTGGGATGCGGACGTGCCGGTCTTCCCGACCGACGCGAAGGGCGTCGCCTCGCGCGATGCCGGCGGCAAGGTGCTGAACGCGATCGGCCCGCACGTGCCGTTGCTGATGGGCGGCGCGGCGGACCTCTCGCCGTCGACGAAGACCAACCTCACCTTCCAGGGCGCCGGCTCGTTCGAACCGAACGACTATTCCGGCCGGAACATGCACTTCGGCGTGCGCGAGCATGCGATGGGCGCGATCGCCAACGGCATGGCGCTGTCCTACCTACGCTCCTACACCGGCACCTTCCTGGTCTTCGCCGACTATATGCGCGCGCCGATCCGGCTCGCTGCGATCATGGAGCTGCCGGTCGTCTTCGTCTTTACCCACGACTCGATCGGTGTCGGCGAGGATGGCCCGACCCACCAGCCGATCGAGCATCTGGCGACGCTGCGCGCCATCCCCGGCCTCGACACCATCCGCCCTGGCGACTCCAACGAGGTCGCGGTCGCGTGGAAGGTCGCGCTTCAGCACACCCACGAGCCGACCGCGCTCATCTTCTCGCGCCAGGCGATCCCGACGCTCGACCGCGACAAATATGCGTCCGCCGAGGGCCTCGAAAAGGGCGGGTACGTGCTCGCCGATGCCGAGGGCGGCGATCCCGAGATCATCCTCATCGGCACGGGCAGCGAGCTGCCGATGGTCGTCGCAGCACACGAGAAGCTTGCCGGCGAGGGGGTGCGGAGCCGCGTCGTGTCGCTGCCGAGCTGGTATCTGTTCGAGAAGCAGGACGACGCCTACCGCGAGAGCGTGTTCCCCGACGCGGTCCGCGCCCGGCTCGCGGTGGAGCAGGCCGGCGCGCTCGGCTGGGACCGCTATGTCGGCCATGACGGCGGCACGATCACGATGTCGACCTTCGGCGCCTCGGCGCCGCTCGCCAAGCTGCAGGAAAAGTTCGGCTTCACCGTCGACAATATCTGCGCGGTCGCGCGCAAGCTGATGGAGAACAACAAGTGAGCGGCCGCCTGACAGAACTCGGCGCGCTGGGCCAGGCCGTCTGGCTCGATTTCGTCGACCGCAAGTTCCTCAAGGAAGGGGGCCTGCGCAAGCTCGTCGAGGAAGACGGACTGACCGGCGTCACCTCCAACCCGTCGATCTTCGAGAAGGCGATGGGCCATGGCGAAGCCTATGACGCGGGCTTCTCGGATTTCCTCGGCAAGGCCGATGCGAGCATCCAGGATACCTACGAGAGCCAGGCGATCGGCGACATCAAGGCCGCCGCCGCCGATCTGCGGCCGGCGTTCGAGCGGCTGGGCGGCAAGGACGGCTATGTCAGCCTCGAGGTGTCGCCCTATCTCGCCGACGGCACCGACGAGACGGTCGAGGAGGCGCGGCGGCTGTGGCAGGCGGTCGACGAGCCGAACCTGATGGTCAAGGTGCCGGGCACCAAGGCCGGCGTTCCCGCGATCCGCCAGCTGATCGAGGACGGCCTCAACATCAACGTGACGTTGCTCTTCTCGCAGGAAGCGTATCAGACGGTCGCCGAGGCGTTCGTCGCCGGGCTCGAAGCGCGCGTCGCCAAAGGCGAGCCGATCGACAAGGTCGCGTCGGTCGCAAGCTTCTTCGTCAGCCGCATCGATGCCGAGATCGACAAGGCGATCGACGCCCGCATCAAGGACGGCGATGCCGAAAGCGACGCGCTGAAGGCGATCCGCGGCAAGGTCGCCATCGCCAACGCCAAGCTCGCTTACGCCTGGTATGAGGAGATGATCGCCGGCCCGCGCTGGCAGGCGCTCGCCGCGAAAGGGGCGATGCCGCAGCGCCTGCTCTGGGCGTCGACCGGGGTCAAGGATCCGGCCTATCCCGACACGCTCTACATCGACACGCTGATCGGCCGCGACACCGTCAACACGATGCCGCCCAAGACCATGGACGCATTCCGCGATCACGGCACCGCCGCCGAGACGATCACCGCCGATGTCGATGCCGCGCGCCATGTGCTCGCCGAGGCCGAGCGGCTTGGGCTGGATCTGGGCGGGGTGACTTCGAAGCTCGTCACCAGCGGCGTCGGGCTGTTCGCCGATGCCGCCGATGCGCTGCTCGGCGCGGTCGCCGCCAAGCGCACCGCCTTCCTCGGCGACCGTCAGGACGGGATGACGGCGACGCTGCCCGAGGGCCTGCAGAAGGCGGTCGACGCGCGGCTGGAGCAGGCGAGAGCGGATGCCTGGCCGCGCCGGCTGTGGAAGGGCGATGCGACGCTGTGGACCGGCCACGACGAGGCGAAGTGGCTCGGCTGGATTCCTGCCGCGCGCGGCCAGCAGGTCGATCCCGACGCGCTGAAGGCGCTCGCCGAAAAGGCGAGGGGCCACAAGGATGCCGTGCTGCTCGGCATGGGCGGATCGAGCCTCGGTCCGGAAGTACTGTCGCTGATCCTCGGCTCGGCCGCGGGCAGCCCGAAGCTGCACGTCCTCGACACCACCGATCCCGGCCAGATCGCCTCGGTGACAGGCGCGATCGATCCGAAGGAGGCGCTGTTCGTCGTCTCTTCCAAGTCCGGCTCGACGATGGAGCCCGAATTACTGCGCGCCTATTTCTGGGCGCTTTCGGGCGAGGACGGCAGCCGCTTCGTCGCCGTGACCGATCCCGGGTCGAACCTGGAGAAGACCGCGAAGGCGGACGGTTACGCCCACATCTTCCCCGGCGATCCGGCGATCGGCGGGCGCTATTCGGTGCTCTCGGCGTTCGGCATGGTGCCGGCTGCGATCATGGGCTGCGACGTCCATTCTTTCTATGAGGCGGCGGCGCCGATGGTGTTTGCCTGCGGTGCCGATGCGCCCCCGGGCGAGAACCCGGGGGTCAAGCTCGGCGTCATCCTCGGCGAGGCGGCGATCGCCGGCCGCGACAAGCTGACCATCCTGCCGTCGCCCGGTCTCGCGCCGTTCGGCGCCTGGCTGGAGCAGTTGATCGCCGAGAGCACCGGCAAGCAGGGCAAGGGCATCGTGCCCGTAGACCTTGAGCCGCTCGGCGATGCCGGCAGCTATGGGACCGACCGGCTATTCGCCCATCTCCACCTGGCCGGCGACGAGGGCGGAGTGCTCGACGCCACTCTGAAAGCGCTGGCCGACGCGGGCCACCCGGTGGTTCACATCGAGGTCGCCTCCGCGGACCTGCTCGGCCAGGAATTCTTCCGCTGGGAAGTGGCGACAGCGATCGCCGGCGCGGTGATCGGCATCGATCCGTTCGATCAGCCCGACGTCGAGGACGCCAAGATCAGCACCCGCAAGCTGATCGACGCCTATGAGGCGCATGGCGCGCTGGAGCCCGAGAAGGCGGTCGCGGAGAACGCCGATTTCGCGGTGTTCGCGCCCGCCGACAACGGGCTCTCCTCGGCCGACCCGGCGGAACTGCTCCGCCTCCATTTCGCGGGCCTTGCCGCCGGAGACTATGCCGGTTTCCTCGCCTATATCGAGCGCGACGTCGCCGACGAGGCGGCGGTCGCGGCGATGCGGGCGGCGGTGCGCGATGCGAGGCAGGTGGCGACGGTCGCCGGCTTCGGGCCGCGCTTCCTCCACTCTACCGGCCAAGCGTACAAGGGCGGCCCGGCCACGGGCGTGTTCCTCACGATCACCCGCGATCCCGATCCCGATCTGTCGGTGCCCGGCCGCAAGGCGAGCTTCGGTACCGTCCAGATCGCGCAGGCGCGCGGCGACATGGACGTGCTCGCCTCGCGCGGCCAGCGCGTGCTGCGGGTCCACCTGAAGCACGGCGGCGGCGGCATCGATGCGCTCCAGTCGGCGGTGCTCGCCGCGATCCAGTCCTGAGGGAGTAGCCGTAGATGCGTATCGCGATGATCGGCCTCGGCCGGATGGGTGCCAATATCGTCCGCCGCCTGATGCGCGGGGGGCATGAGGTCGTCGCGTTCGACCGCAAGCCCGAGGCCGTCGCCGACATCGCCAAGGAGGGCGCGGTCGGCGCGTCCTCGCTGGAAGACATCGCCGTCAAGCTGACCGGTCCGCGGATCTTCTGGGTGATGCTCCCGGCCGGTCCGCCGACCGAGGACACGATCTCGGCGTTGATAGACCTGGCCCGGCCCGGCGACATCATCATCGACGGCGGCAACACCTTCTACAAGGACGATATCCGCCGCGCCAAGGCGTGCGCGGACAAGCAGCTCCATTATGTCGATGTCGGCACGTCGGGCGGCGTGTGGGGGCTGGAGCGCGGTTATTGCATGATGATCGGCGGCGACAAGCCGACCGTCGACCTGCTCGACCCGATCTTCGCGACGCTGGCCCCCGGCCTCGGCACGATCACCCGCACCCCGGGCCGGATGGAGGCCGAGGGCGAGGATCCGCGCGCCGAGCTCGGCTACATCCACGCCGGTCCGGCCGGTGCCGGCCACTTCGTGAAGATGGTCCACAACGGCATCGAATATGGCCTGATGCAGGCCTATGCCGAGGGCTTCGACATCCTGAAGGGCAAGAAGAGCGACAAGCTTCCCGAGGAGCAGCGGTTCGACATCAATCTGACCGACGTCGCCGAGGTGTGGCGCCGGGGATCGGTGATCTCGTCGTGGCTGCTCGACCTCACCGCGCTTGCGCTCGCTGGCGATTCGACGCTCGACAAGTTCTCGGGGCGCGTCGCGGATTCGGGCGAAGGGCATTGGACAGTCGAGGCTGCGATGGAAGAAGCGGTGCCGGTCTACGTCCTCTCCGCTGCGCTGTTCGCCCGCTATCGCAGCCGGGTCGACGGCACGTTCGGCGACAAGCTGCTGTCGGCGATGCGCTTCGGCTTCGGCGGCCATGTCGAAATGCCGCAATGACC
>CAXTTP010000140.1:0-7554 GCA_964247195.1 uncultured Sphingomonadaceae bacterium | reverse complement strand
GTCGTAACGGTATCGGTCTCGACCGGCCGTGACGCGATCTGGAGCAGCATCTGCTTCTCGGCCTTGCCATCGCTGCCCTCGGGCACGTTGATCTCGCCGGCGGCGATCTGGCGTTCCAATTCCATGCGATCGTCGGCGATCGGCCGCAGCGACAGCGACAGCGCGCCGATCGTCTGGGCGACGGCGATCTTCTCGGACAGCTTCGGCGTGGCCTCCAGCGTCACGTTGGAGACGGCGTTGACGACCGTCTTGCCGGCCTCGTCGACCGTGTTGTCGGTGCGCTGGTCGGTAGCGAGGACGCGGACGTTGCTGACGATCGTCTCGCTGGCGCGGAGCGGCTGACCGTCCCCGCCGCCGGCGACAGTCTGCGTCAGCAAGATATCGACGCGATCGCCTGGGAAGACGAAGCCGGCGACGCCGCTCTGCGTGGAGACCGGCACCGTGACCGCGCGCATTCCCGGCCCGAGCGCGGCGGCCAGGAAGCCGCGATCGCCTGGCTTGACGAGCGCACCCTGCGTGATCGGCTGGCCGGCGGTGACCGGATAGCGGACGACCGAGCCGCTCAGCGTTGCCTGATCGACCGATCCCTTTTGGAAATAGGCCTTTTCGACGAGTTCGTTGGGCCATGGCTGGTAGCGGAAGGCGTCGGGCGTGATGATCGTGCCGGCGGGCAGCGATCGTGTGGCGACCAGCACCTCGGGACCGGTCGGTACGGGCGGCGCGGCCGCCGCGGCCTGCGGCAGGCCTGCGCTGCCAAACATGCTCCGGGCGAGCATGGCGCAGGCGACGGCGAAGACGAGCGCCCCAATCGTCAGCATGAGCTTGCGTGAATTCATGACGCTTCGTCACCCCTTTGCCGCCGGAAGGCCGGCAGCGGGGTCATGCCGTCGCGTTGGTTAAGATATCGTTTGCTACGACGAGCAAGGTCGCGACGACGATCGCCACGCCGTAGGGGATTTCGGGACGGCTCGTCGCGCGGGTGATCGCGTGCCACGCCACCATCCCCAAGGTCAGCACGCCGCCGGCAAGCGCCATCACTACCAGCATCTGCATGAGCGCGCCGGCCGGCAGCGCGCCGGAGGCGCTGGGACGTTCCAGCCGACAGGTGGCGCGCGCGGTGCGCGCCGCGCTCGACGCAGCGGAGCGCTGAGCGATGGGCTGGCGGCTCGCGGGGCCCACCGACGCAGCGGTCGCGCAGGCGCAGGGCAGCTTCATCAAGCGTTTCGATCCCCGCTTCTGGACGATCGACTTTCCGCGGCCGATGATGGCGGCGGTGACTACGACGGCCGCCGACGCGCTGCGCGTAGACGCGGTCTTCTATACGGCGGGAGATCTGGCCGGCCTGATCTGGGCGGCCCAAGACCGTTATGACCATCCCTTGCTCGGCTATGAGACGTCTCGGGATTTCCGCGCCTGCCGGCTGCGCTTCCGCTGGCGTTCGTCGGGTTTGAAGCCGCTCGACGCGATCAACGGCCCGACGCTCACGATCGAGGGACGGGACGCGGCCGGCGTGGCGCGGAGCTGGTACGTCCGGCTGTGGAACTACGCCGTCGGCGGGCCGGAGGACGCCGCGATCCTGATCGACTTCGCTGCGCTGGACGGCGGCTTTCTGCTGCCGGCGGAGGCGGATCCGGTCTGGGCAGGCGATGTCGACCGGATGTTCGTGTCGCTGGTTCCGCCGGGCTATAGCGGCGCGGCAACCGTCCTTGACGAGCCGGCCGAAGCCTGGGTGGAACTGACCGGCATGGCGTGCGACGGCGCGGGCTCGATGCTCTCGATAGGCGATACGCTGGTGCCGCCGCATCGGCTCCGGATCGCGACCGGCTATGACGACAGCTACAACCAGACGCCGGCGCGGCTGCTGCGCAACGCGCTCCAGCTCGGCTATCGCGCACTCATCAACCATTATGTCGGGATGAGCCATTATTTCCGGCTCGGCTGGAATGACGACACGGCGGCGTTCCTCGTCGATCCGGCGGCGGTCCTGAACACGCCCTGCCGGGCCTGGCATGCGGACTTCGCCGGCCGCGCGAAGGCGATGGGATACGAGCTGATCCTGTCCCTGTCCTACGAACTCTTCGACGCGCATTCGCCCGCCGCGTGGAAGCAGTGCGCAGCCAATGGCGATCCGGCGCTGACCGGCTGGGTGCCGCCATCGACCCTGCTCTCGCCCGCCAGTTCCGCGGCGATGGCTTACCTGCAGGTGGTGGCGCGCGCCTTCACCGAGATCGCCGCGGCGGCAGGACAGCCGGTCCGGTTCCAGGTCGGCGAGCCATGGTGGTGGATTATGGCCGATGGCCGGCCATGCCTCTACGACGATGCGGCCAGGGCTGCGTTCGGCGGCGCGCCGGTGGCGATCCCGACGGTTCGCGCTGCGCTCGATCCCGCGCAGACCGCGCTGCTCGACGCCGCCGGCACGTTGCTCGCAGCCTCCACCGCAGCGTTGCGCGACGCGGTCCGCGATGCCCATGCCGGCGCCGAGGTTCTCCTGCTGGCCTATCTTCCCAGTCTGCTCGATCCGGCCGCGCCGGAGGTCAGGCGGGCGAACCTGCCGCTCGCCTGGGCCAGCCCCGCCTTCGATCGCCTCCAGCTCGAGGATTATGACTGGGTAACTAGCGATAATCGCGGCGCGACCACACGCGGCGTGGCGCTCGCCGGCGAGCGGCTCGGCTATCCGGTTGCGGACCAGCATTATTTCTCGGGCTTCGTTCTGGATCCGGCAAATGCGCGCGGTTGGGCCGAGATCGACGCGGCGGCGGAGGCGGCGTGGGCGCGGGGCACGGCCGAGGTCTTCGCCTGGGCGCTCCCCCAGGTCGTGCGCGACGGCTTCGTCCATTTCCGGATCGGCGAGGAGAATGACGTGCAAGCCTTTGACGATGTCAGCTTCCCGATCGCGCTGGGGCGCGAGGCGAGCGTTTCGCCCGCTTTCTCGACCGCGATCGTGACCACCGCCGCCGGCCGCGAGCAGCGCAACGCCGACTGGGCGGATGCCCGCCTGCGCTTCGATGCCGGACCGGGCGTGCGCTCCGAGGCGGACATGCAGACGCTGATCGCCTTCTTCCGCGGCCGGCGTGGTGCGGCGAAGGGATTCCGGTTCCGGGATCCATTCGACGACAGCTCGAACGACATGACGGGCGTACCCGGCTTCGCGGACCAGATCCTCGGCAGCGGCGACGGCGTCCGCACCCGGTTCGATCTCGTCAAGCGCTACGGCGACGGGGCGGAGGCGCAGGAACGCCGCATCACCCGCCCGGTCCCCGGCAGCGTGCGAGTGGGACTGGACGGCGGCGAGCAACTCAGCGGATGGGCGATCGACGGCGGCACGATCGCGTTCGAGGCTGCGCCGGCGACGGGCGCGATTGTGTCCGCGGGCTTCCGCTTCGACGTGCCGGTTCGCTTCGCCGAGGACAGCCTGGAAGTAAGCCGCGCAGGCTTCGCCGCCGGTGAGGCCGTGTCCGTGCCGCTCCTCGAGATCCGGGAAGGTTGAGCGATGACCAGCTGGCTGGATCCCGAGCTGACCGGCATGGCGCTCTGCTGGCGGCTGGATCGGCGCGACGGCGTGACGATCGGCTTCACTACGCATGATCGCGATCTCTGGATCGCGGGCGCCGTCTATCGCGCCGCGCCCGGCATGCTGCCTTCCGCGATCAGCGTGTCGGACGGGTTCGACGTCGATACGCTCGACGTTTCCGGTGCGCTGACGAGCGACGCCGTGACCGCCACCGACCTCGCCGATGGCCGCTGGGACGGCGCGGGCCTGCGGCTGTTCGCGACAAGCTGGGAAGCGCCGGGCGAGGACATCCTGCCGCTCGCGCGCGGTGAACTAGGTGACGTCGGCACAAAGGACGGCGCCTTCACCGCCGAACTGCGCGGCCCGACCGCGCTGCTCGAGCGACCGGTGGTGGAACAGACCTCGCCGGAATGCCGTGCCGAGCTCGGCGACCGTCGCTGCCGCGTTGACATGGCGGGCCGAAGGCGGCTGGCCAAGGTCGTCGCCATCGACGGCAGCACGCTATCGATGAGCGAAAGCGAGCCGATCGCGAACGCCTACGGGTACGGCAGGCTGCGCTGGCTGGACGGTGCGAACGGCGGCCTGGCCGCGGCGATGCTCGTTTCGGACGGCGACGCCGTCACGCTCCGGGAACTGCCGCCCCGGCCGGTGCTGCCGGGCGAGCGGGTCGAGCTGATCGAGGGTTGCGACAAGAATTTCGCGACCTGCCGGGATCGCTTCGCCAACGCGATCAACTTCCGTGGCGAACCCTATCTGCCCGGCAACGACCTCCTCACCCGCTATCCCGGAGCCTGATCATGGGCACTACACCGACCGAGGAGATCGCCGCAGCGGCACGCACGCTGGTGGGTGCTCGCTTTCGCCCGCAGGGACATGACGTGGCGCTCGGGCTGGACTGCGTGGGCGTGGTCGTCGCATCGCTGGCGGGTGCCGGCTGCGTCGTTCGTGCGCCGCACGACTATTGGCAGCGCGGCGGCGATCCAGCGCGCATCGCGGCGATGATCGGTACGGCCGGCCTGGCGCGTATCGGTGCGGCCGCGGCGGGACCGGGCGACGTGCTGCTGCTGGAGGTCGGCCCAGCGCAGCTGCATCTGGCGGTGTTGACCGAAACCGGCTTCGTCCATGCCGACGCCGGGCTGAGGAAAGTTGTCGAAACGCCGGGCCGGCCGCGTTGGCCGGTCCTCGGAGCGTGGCGGGCAGTCGAGGGGAACGGCTGATGGCGACGCTTGTCCTGACGACTATCCCGATCGCTCTCTCCGACGACGCGCTCGGTGCTTCGGCCGGAGAGCGGCGCGCCAGGGTTGAGATCGAACGCGAGTCCGCAGGGACGCTGCCGGACGAGGTGGCGATCGGCTATTATGAGCCGGCGCGCGATTACCAGGCGGGGCTGCAGCGGGCGCGTCGCGGTGGCCCGGGGCGGCGCGTCGAGAGCGTCGATCTGGCCGCGGTGCTCGACGTCGCCGCTGCCAAGGCGCTCGCCGAACGCCGGCTGGCGCGGATTTGGGCCGAGCGCGCGAAAGCAAGCGTCGCTTTGCCGCCTCGCTTCCTTCCGCTGCGGCCGGGAAGCACGGTGCAGCTCCCGGCGCGCCCGGAAACCTTCCGCGTCGCCGGCTGGACGCTGGAGCACATGGCGCTAGAACTCCGGCTTGTCGGCATGCCCGCGTTCACTGCCGGCGGTGTCGGCGCGAGCGCGGGCCGCCCCGTCACCGAACTGGATGCCGCTGCGGGGACGACGATCCTCGCGCTGCTCGATCTGCCGCCGCTCGAGGATGCGCCGGCGACCACTCCGCGGCTCTGGATCGCGGCCGCAGGTACCGGGGCCGGGTGGCGCAAGGCCCAGCTCATCGCGAGCCTCGATGGAGGAGCGAGCTACCGGTCGATCGGCAGCACCGCGCCCGCCGCGGTGATCGGGACCGCACTCGATGCACTGGCCGCCGGCGACCCGGCCCTGTTCGACCTCGCGGACACGATCGAGGTCCAACTGGCCAATCCGGCGATGTGGCTGGAGGGGCGGGACGACGACGCCCTCGTCGCTGGTGCCAACCTCGCCATGCTTGGCGATGAGCTTATCCAGTTCGGCTTCGCCCAACCGACCAGCACCGCGCGTTTCCGGCTTGGCCGTCTCCTCCGTGGCCGGCGCGGCACCGAGTGCGCCGTGGCGACGCACCTCGCGGGCGAGCGGTTCGTGCTGATCGAGGCGGCGACGCTGCTGCCGCTCGAGGCGCCGGTCTCGGCCTTGGACACGACCGCCCGCATCATGGCGACCGGCGTCGGCGACGCAGTGGCGGTTGCCGCCGAGGCGGTGATCGCTGGTCGCGCGCTCCGGCCGCCGGCGTCAGTCCACTTGTCTGCATCGCGGTTGGCGGACGGCACCATCCGGATCGGCTGGGTGCGGCGCAGCCGCGTCGGCTGGGCGTGGCTCGATGGCGGCGAGGCCGCTCTGGGCGAAGAGGCCGAACGCTATCGCCTGATCATCACGCCCGAGGTCGGATCTGCCCGTAACGTCGAGACGACGATACCCGGCTACGATTACCTAATGGCCGATCAGGAGCAGGACGGCGCCGCTTCCGCCGGTGCGATCGACGTGACCGTCGCCCAACTCGGCTCGATCGCGGCGACACGGCCGGTCGCGGCCGGCCACTTCATCCTGTGAGGAGTTCCCGATGACCGAAGCCAGCGCCCGGATCGCCCTGCCACTGTTGCAGGCGGGGCAGGCACAGAAGGAAATTTACCACAACGAGGCGCTCGCGCTTGTCGACATCGCGGTCGCGGCAGCGGCGCAGGGTGCCGGCGACAATGATCCGCCCGGATCACCCGACGTCGGGCAATGCTGGATCGTCGGCAGCGCTCCTACCGGCGTTTGGGCCGGCCATGCCAGCGCACTTGCCGGATGGACCTCCGGCGGCTGGCGCTTCCTGGCCGCTCCCGAGGGCATGACGGTGTGGTTGATAGGATCGGCGCTATGGGCAAGGCGCACCGCCGGCGGCTGGATAACCGGGGATTTGCCGGCGAGCAGCGTCCGAGTCGGTGGCGTGCAGGTGGTCGGCTCGCGACAATCCGCGATCGTCGATCCAGCTGGCGGCTCCATGATCGACGCGGAATCCCGCAGCGCGCTTGTTTCGATTTTGGCAGCCATGCGGAGCCACGGTCTCATCGCACCATGATCTTTTTGTGCGGTGCAGAAACCATTTGGGAGTTCCTGAGTTTACGGCGGGTCGATGGGTTGCAAGTAGCTGTTAGCGCCAGCGTGAAGCATTTCGGCAACAGTTGTGGATTATCAACGCTTGCGTGGATACACCGCAGCCGATAGGGATTTGGACGTTCCGGCAGGGACATGAACGAGAAGGGGATTTCTATGCGTAAGCTCGCCATCATGGCTGCGCTCGCTACTTCAGCGCTGACGACGCCGGCGCTAGCGCGCGACGGGGCTTGGTACGTCGGCGCCGAGGGCGGCGCGATGATCGTCGAAGATATGAAGTATGACCTCAACGGCGCCAACAACGTCATCAACCTGGACTCCAAGTACGGGTACGATGTCGACGGCATCATTGGTTATGATTTCGGCATGCTTCGGGTCGAAGGCGAAGTCGGCTACAAGCGCGCGCATACCGATGAGTTCCAGGTTGGCAACGTCGCTAGCGGCATCAGCGGCGGAGGCGGCACGCTACCTGGCAACACGCTCTATCGCTACACCGGTGGCTGGACCTCGGCGCTCAGCTTCATGGTCAATGGCCTGCTCGATTTCGGCGACGACACCGGTATCAACGGCTTTGTCGGCGGTGGTGCTGGTATTGCTCGCGTCAGGGCGGACAACTACCGTCTTGTGGACAACGGCACTGGCTTCCTGGACGACAGCGATACGCGCTTCGCATGGCAGGCTATTGCTGGCGTACGCGCGCCGGTTACCAAGAACATCGACGCGAGCCTGAAGTATCGGTTCTTCAACGTCGACAAGATCAAGTTCACCGGTCCGCAGGGCGAGTATGAGTCCCGCTTCCGGTCGCATGCGATCCTCGCCGGCGTGATCTTCAACTTCGGCGAAC
>CAXTTP010000139.1:0-7559 GCA_964247195.1 uncultured Sphingomonadaceae bacterium | reverse complement strand
TCTGGCGCAAGGCCAATCCGATGCCGAACTTCAAGGGCACCCGCTTCACCAACGCCCACGAGACGCTGATCTGGTGCGCCAAGAGCGAGAAGGCCCGCTACAGCTTCAACTACCAGGCGATGAAGGCGCTCAACGACGAACTCCAGATGCGCTCCGACTGGCTGCTGCCGATCTGTGCGGGAGCCGAGCGCATCAAGGACGATGACGGCCACAAGGCGCATCCGACGCAGAAGCCGGAGGCGCTGCTCTACCGTGTGCTGCTCGCCTGCACGCGGCCCGGCGACATCGTGCTCGACCCGTTCTTCGGCACCGGCACCACCGGCGCGGTGGCGCGGCGGCTGAAGCGGCGCTGGATCGGCATCGAGCGCGAGCCGGCCTATGTCGCGGTCGCGCGCGAGCGGATCGCCTCGACCCTGCCGCTCGACGAGAGCGCTATGCTGTCGGTGCCGTCGAAGAAGGCCGAGCCGCGGGTGCCGTTCGGCGCGGTGGTCGAGGCGGGGCTGATCGCGCCGGGGACGATGCTGCTCGATGGCGGCCGCCGCTGGCGGGCGGTGGTGCAGGCGGACGCCTCGCTCGCCACCGAAGACGGCCGCGCCGGATCGATCCACAAGCTGGGCGCGGTGCTGACCGGCGCGCCGTCCTGCAACGGCTGGACGTTCTGGCATGTCGAGGCGGCGGGCGGCCTCAGCCCGATCGACGAACTGCGCCAGCTCTACCGCGCGACCACGACGGCATGAACCTCGCCGCCCTGGCCGGCCTGCCGTCCAGCGCTGACGTCTATCTGCGGCCGACCGCGTTCGTCGACGCGCCGTTCGGGCTCGACGGGCGGACACTGCGGATCGCCGGCGGGCTCGTCTGGGCCGCGGCGATCGAGCTGATCGTCGCCGACGGCGGCCGGCGGGTGCTGGCCGAACTCGTCGCCATAGACCGGCTCGACGAGGCGATCGCCGCCTTGCCCGAGCGGCTGCGCCAGTCCGCGACGGCGACGCTCGCGCGGATCATGCGCCCGCGCGCGCCGCTGAAGCTCGGCGAGCGGGTGGTGCGGCTCGATCAGCCGCAGGCGATGGCGATCCTCAACCTGACGCCGGACAGCTTCTCGGACGGCGGCGCCCATGCCGGCGATCCCGCGGCGGCGGCCGATGCCGGCGTGCGGATGGCTGCGGCGGGCGCCGCGATCATCGACGTCGGCGGCGAATCGACCCGGCCGGGCGCTGCCACGGTTTGGGAGGGGGACGAGATCGGCCGGGTGGTGCCGGTAATCGAGCGGCTGGCGAAGGCGGGCGTTGTGGTATCGATCGACACCCGCAAGGCGGCGGTGATGGCGGCGGCGCTCGCCGCCGGCGCCGGCCTGGTCAACGACGTCTCGGCGCTGACCTGGGACGAGCGCGCGCGCGACGTCGTGGCAGGCGCGGCCTGTCCGGTCGTCCTCATGCACCATCAGGGCAAGCCCGAGACGATGCAGAAGGACCCGCGCTACGGCGACGTCCTGCTCGAAGTCTACGACTGGCTCGAGCTGCGCGTCGCCGCGGCCGAGGCGGCGGGGATCGCGCGGGACCGCATCCTGGTCGATCCAGGTCTCGGCTTCGGCAAGACGATCCGCCACAACCTCGCCGTGCTGAACGGGCTCACGCTGTTCCACGGCCTGGGCTGCGCGATCGTGCTGGGCGCCAGCCGCAAGCGCATGATCGGTGCGCTGTCGAACGAGGCCCCGGTCACCGAGCGGCTGGGCGGGTCGGTGGCGCTGGCGCTGCTCGGCGCGCAGGCCGGCGTGCAGCTGCTGCGGGTGCATGACGTGCCCGAGACGGTACAGGCGCTGAAGGTGTGGCGCGGCCTGCGCGACGAGGCGCTGACACCGGGATGAGCCCCCAGCCGCTGCCGCACGCCCATGTCCTGACGCGGCTCGGCCGGTCCGCGATACACGGGGTCGGCGTATTCGCGATCCGCCCGATCGCCCGCGGCACGAACCTGTTCGCCGACGACCGGCGGGACATCGTCTGGGTGGACGCGGCTGTCCTCGAGTCCGGCGCGCTCACGCCGGCCGAGAAGCAGCTCTATCAGGATTTCGGCATCCGTCGCGACGGGCGGATCGGCTGTCCGGCGAGCTTCAACCTGCTCGGCGTCGGCTGGTATCTGAACCACGCGCCGAGCGCGGAGCAGGCGAACGTCGTCGCCACCGAGGACTATGAGATGGTCGCCGCGCGGGACATCGCGGAAGGCGAGGAACTGACCGTCCGCTACGAGACGTTCAGCCGCGGCTGATCACGCCGCCTGATTACGCCGCATTGTCGATGCCGAGCTCGCCGAGCTTGCGGTAGAGCGTCGAGCGGCCGATGCCGAGCCGGCGCGCAACCTCGGTCATGCGGCCGCGATAATGGCCGATGGCGAGGCGGATCACGTCGGCCTCGATCGCGTCCAATGAGCGCAGATGCCCGTTCGGCTCGAACAGGGTGACGCCGGCCCCGCCCGCCAGCCGCGTCGCCGCCGGCCGGGCGCCGGCATCGAGCGCGGCCTGCGCGATCTGCGGAAAATCGTCCGACGTGAGCGCGTCGCCGTCGCAGAGCACCGCGGCGCGGAACAGCGCGTTCTGCAGCTGGCGGACGTTGCCGGGCCATTCATAGGCCATCAGCATCGCCAGCGCGGCGTCGGTTATGCCCAGGCCGCGCATGCCGGGCTGGCGCGCGATCCGGGCGAGGAGGTGGCGGGCGAGCGCGGGAATGTCGGCGGCGCGGCTTCGCAGCGGCGGGATGGTCAGCTGGACGACGGCGAGCCGGTAATAGAGGTCCTCCCGGAAGCGGCCGGCGGCGACCTCGTCGAGGAGGGTGCGGTTGGTGGCGGCGATCACCCGCACGTCGACCATCCGCGATGCCCGGCTGCCGATCGGCTGGATCTCGCCCGACTGGAGGACGCGCAGCAGCTTGACCTGCGCGTCGAACGGCAGCTCGCCGACCTCGTCGAGGAAGAGGGTGCCGCCGTCGGCGACCTGGAAGCGGCCGATATGGCGATCGAACGCGCCGGTGAAGGCGCCGCGTTCATGTCCGAACAGCTCGGATTCGACGAGGTTGGCGGAGATCGCGCCGCAATTGACCACGACCAGCGGCCGCTTGGCGCGCGGCGACGCGGCATGGATCGCCTGGGCGACGACCTCCTTGCCGACGCCGCTCTCGCCCTCGATCAGCACGGGCACGCGGGCACGCGCGGCCTTGGCGGCGATCGCGAGGGCGGCGCGGAAGCTGGGCTCCGAGCCGACGACCTCGTCGAAGGCGAGGACCTGCGGGATCTTCTCGGTCAGCGGCCGGAGCTCGCCTGTCGCGGCCTTCGCGGTGACCGCGTCGAGCGCGGCGAGCAGCTTGTCGGGCGCGATCGGCTTGACCAGGAAGTCGGACGCACCGGCCCGCATCGCCTCGACCGCCACCGCTACCGAGGAGAGCGCGGTCAGCATCAGGATCGGCAGCTGCGGATTGTCGTGGCGGATGGCGGCGATGAGCTCGCCGTCGTCAGGATCGGGCGACCAGTGATCGATCAGCACGGCATCGACCGGCTGCTCGCCGGCCAGGATCGCGCGCGCCGCATCGCCGTCGGTCGCGCCGATCAGGCGCCAGCCGGCACGCGCGGCGATGGCGGCGATCAGGCGTCGCTGCGCCGGCTCGTCGTCAATCAGCAGCAGCGTGCGCGTCACGTCTCGCGGCATCGGGGCTCGTCTCCAGCGCGGGAACGCCCACCTACATCGGCGTCGGTAAAGAGCGACTTAAGCAGGAGCGGGGCGGCGCGCGGGGCTTGAGGTGCCGGTCCGGCGCAGCTAGGGTGCCGCCAATCACGCAGGGGAGGTCGAACGGATGGCGGCGGACGGTGGATCGCGTGGCGACTTGCAGGCCCACGAGCGGACGTATTCGAGCTTCATATCGATGTTCAAGGGCGGCGCCGTGGCGTGCTTCATCATCGCCTTCATCGTCGTCTTCCTGATCGCCCGCTGATCCGACGCACGTGATTATCGGGATTTTGGGGGAGACGGCTGCTGGGGAGCGGCGTGTTTCCGGGACTGGGGAGACGGTTCGGAAGCTGGTTGGTCTTGGCGCGACGGTGTTGGTTGAGTTTGGCGCGGGGCTGGGAGCGGAGGTATCGGACGCGTCCTATGCGGAGGCTGGGGCGACGTTGGGCGAGCGCGGGACGGTGGTTTCGGCTGCGGACATCTTGCTGGGGGTACAGGGTCCGGACCTGGCGAGCCTGTCGGGGGTGAAGGCGGGTACGTGGCTGGTGGCGGGTCTGAACCCGTTCGGGGAGCGGGCGCGGGTCGACGGCTATGCGGCGGCGGGGCTGGAGGCTCTGGCGCTGGAGTGGATGCCGCGGATCACGCGGGCGCAGTCGATGGACATCTTGTCGTCGCAGTCGAACCTTGCCGGCTACAAGGCGGTTCTGGACGCGGCGGGGGAATATGGCCGGGCGTTTCCGATGATGATGACGGCGGCGGGCACGATCAGCGCGGCGCGCGCGTTCGTGATGGGTGTTGGCGTGGCGGGCCTGCAGGCGATCGCGACGGCGCGGCGGCTCGGCGCGCAGGTCTCGGCGACGGACGTTCGGGCCGCCACCAGGGAGCAGATCGAGAGCCTGGGGGCGAAGGCGATCTTCGTCGAGGACGTGGCGGGGATCGCGGGCGAGGGCACGGGTGGCTACGCGACCGAGATGTCGGAGGCGTACAAGGCGGCGCAGGCGGCGCTGGTGTCGAGCCACATCGCCAAGCAGGACATCGTGATCACGACGGCGCTGATCCCGGGGCGGCCGGCGCCGCGTCTGATCAGCGACGCGCAGATCGCGAGCATGAAGCCGGGCAGCGTGATCGTCGACCTGGCGGTGGAGGCGGGCGGCAATGTCGAGGGCGCGGTCGCCGGCGAGGTGGTGGTGCGGCACGGCGTGAAGATCGTCGGCCACCGCAACGTGCCGAGCCGGCTGGCGGCGGATGCGAGCGCGCTGTTCGCGCGCAACCTCTATAATTTCCTGTCGGCCTTCTGGGACAAGGAGGCCGGCCGGCCGGTGCTGGCGGACGGCGACGAGATCGGCGACGCGATCCGGCTGACGCGCGGCGGCGCGGTGGTGTCGCCGCGGCTGCTGGGCTGAGGACGGGCCATGGACTTCATCTCGATCCTGTCGGTGTTCGTGCTGGCCTGCTTCGTGGGCTATTACGTGGTGTGGTCGGTGACGCCGGCGCTGCACACGCCGCTGATGGCGGTGACCAACGCGATCTCGAGCGTGATCATCGTTGGCGCGCTGATCGCGGGCGCGGCGAGCGGCTCGGCGACGTCGAAGTGGCTGGGGCTCCTGGCGGTGGTGCTGGCGAGCGTGAACATCTTCGGCGGCTTCGCGGTGACCGCGCGGATGCTCGCGATGTACAAGAAGAAGGTCCGGTGAGGGGCACGCGCGATGCATGAGGCTGCTGCAACGCCGGCCTGGGCGGCGCTCGCCTATCTGGTCGCCGGCGTCTGCTTCATCCTCGCGCTGCGCGGGCTGTCGAGCCCGACGTCGAGCCAGCGCGGCAACCGGTTCGGCATTGCCGGCATGGCGATCGCGGTGGTGGCGACGCTGGTGACGCACGTGCCGCTGCGGAGCGTCCAAGATTTAGGGCAGCTTGGCTTCATCGCGCATTTTGACGCGGTCACGCTGCTGCAGATCCTGGTCGCGATCGGGATCGGTGCGGCGATCGGCATCGTCACCGCGCGGCGGATCGCGATGACGGCGATGCCGCAGCTGGTCGCGGCCTTTCACAGCCTGGTCGGTCTGGCGGCGGTGCTGGTGGCGTGCGCCGCCTATCTCAACCCGGCGGCGTTCGGGATCGTCGATGCGGCGAGCGGCCTGATCGAGCCGGTCAGCCGGATCGAGATGGGGCTGGGCGTCGCGATCGGCGCGATCACCTTCTCGGGCTCGGTGATCGCGTTCCTGAAGCTCAACGGCAACATGTCGGGCAAGCCGATCCTGCTGCCGGGGCGGCACGTCCTCAACCTCGGCGTGCTGGCGCTGATCCTGGGGCTGATCGGCTATTTCCTGGCCGACCAGGGGGCGGTGGTGTTCTTCGCGATCACCGCGCTCAGCTTCGTGATCGGGTTCCTGCTGATCGTGCCGATCGGCGGCGCGGACATGCCGGTGGTGGTGTCGATGCTGAACAGCTATTCGGGCTGGGCGGCGGCGGCGATGGGGTTCACGCTGCACAATACGGCGATGATCGTGACCGGCGCGCTGGTCGGCTCGTCGGGCGCGATCCTGTCCTACATCATGTGCCGGGCGATGAACCGCAGCTTCCTGAGCGTGATCGCCGGCGGGTTCGGCGCGGCGGCGGAGGCGGGCGGCGGCGGCGGCCAGGTCGACCGGCCGTGGAAGCGCGGCTCGGCCGAGGACGCGGCGTTCCTGATGGCGCAGGCCGAGCAGGTGATCATCGTGCCGGGCTACGGCATGGCGGTGGCGCAGGCGCAGCATGCGCTGCGCGAGATGGGCGACCTGCTCAAGAAGGAGGGGGTGCGGGTCAAATATGCGATCCACCCGGTCGCAGGGCGGATGCCGGGGCACATGAACGTGCTCCTGGCCGAGGCCAACGTGCCCTATGACGAGGTGTTCGAGCTCGAGGACATCAACTCGGAGTTCGCGCAGACCGACGTCGCGTTCGTGATCGGCGCCAACGACGTCACCAACCCGGCCGCCAAGACCGACAAGTCGTCGCCGATCTACGGCATGCCGGTGCTCGACGTCGAGCGGGCCAAGACCGTGCTGTTCATCAAGCGGTCGATGGGCGGGGTCGGCTATGCCGGCGTCGACAACGCCGTCTTCTACATGGACAACACCATGATGCTCCTCGCCGACGCCAAGAAAATGGTCGACGACATCGTCAAAGCCCTCGCTCACTAAACAGCGTCAGTCGAAGCTGTACGGCACGACCGCACGGTAATCGGGATCCACGATGATACCGCGGCCGGCGGGCGGGAAGGCGCGCTGGTCGCAGTTCTCGCGCGGGCAGATCCGGCAGGAGACGCCGATCGGCGTCGCGCTGCGGGCGCCGCTCAGGTCGAGCTGGTCGCCATAGACGAAATCCTGCGCGTGATCGACCTCGCAGCCCAGCGCCACGGCATAGCGCCGGCTGGGCCGCGAGTAGCTGCCCGACGGCTTGACCAGCCCCTTGGCCATCGAGACGTAGCGCACCCCATCCGGCGTCTCGGCGAGCTGGACGAGGATGCGGTCGGGGATCGCGACCGCTTCGTGCACGATCCACAACGGGCAGGCACCGCCGAAGCGCGCGAACTGGAGCCGGGTCGCGGAGTGGCGCTTGGTGATGTTGCCGGCCATGTCGACCCGGCAGAAGAAGAACGGCGTACCCGCCGCGCCCGGGCGCTGGAGCGTCGACAGGCGGTGGCAGGCTTGCTCGAAGCTCACGCCGAAGGTCCCGCGCAGCTCGTCTATGTCGTGGCGCGTGCGCAGGGCTTCGGCGCGAAACCGTGCGTACGGCATGAGCAGCGCTCCGGCGGCATAATTGGCCAGCCCCACCGAGAGCAGCTGGAACGCCTCCGGCGATCGCAGCTGCGCGC
>CAXTTP010000138.1:0-7573 GCA_964247195.1 uncultured Sphingomonadaceae bacterium | reverse complement strand
GCTTGCTGCTCCGGCGACTTTACCGGCACGAACCGCATCGTCGGACGCGTCACCGCCTCGCAGATCGCCTCCACATCAGCTGCGTCGGTTTTGCCGCGCTTCACATAGGGTTTGACGTAGGCCGGCGGCATCTGTCGCACATCGTGGCCCAGCTTGATCAGCTCGCGAGCCCAATGATGCGCCGTGCCGCACGCCTCCATGCCGACAAGACAAGGCGGTAGCTTCGCGAAGAATGGCAGAACCTGCGCTCGTCGCAGCGTCCTGCGGACAACAACGTTGCCCTCCGGATCAACGCCGTGAACCTGAAAAACGTTCTTGGCCAGATCGAGGCCGATCGTGCTAATCTCCATGTCGGGTGGCTCCCTTATGCTCGTGAATGCCTGACAGCCTTCACACCTTGGCACCTCGATGCCGTGAGCGGGAGCCATCCACCCATTCGTTCATGTGTTGATGACGGTTCAGAAGGGCCACTTTCGGCTGGCTGGACTCGCCGTCAGGCCGTCAGAGGACGACGCAGGCGCAGGGACCACGCCTGTTGCCCAGCACAAATTGCTGGTGTATTATAGAAACAATACAGCTAGGAGGTCAGCTATGCCGCTCCTCGATGATCCGCCCATGCCAATTCGGCTTAAACTTTCGGCGCTCTGGACGTCGTTGATGTTCTGCTATGTATATGGCGATTATTTCGGCCTGTATGTCCCCGGCAAGGTCATGGAGATGAACGCCGGCCGTATGAGCTCGTTGGGCCAGTTGTCGCCGGGATCGCTTGTCGCCGTCGCGGTGATGATGGCGATCGCGAGCCTGATGGTCGCGCTCTCGCTGCTGCTTCCGCCTGTGTTTCGCTGGTTCCACGCGTTGCTGGCCATCGCCTATGCCGGCATCATGCTGCTGACCATGACGGGTGGAGCGCCTGCCTTCTATCTCCTGCTCGGCCTGGTCGAGATCGGTTTGTCGATCACTATCCTCTGGACTGCGGTCCGCTGGCCACGCGTTTCGGCAATGAGCCAGTGAGTAGGGCGCTCTGGGCCACGCCGTTGCAGGTCAAGGCGCGGCTCGCGGGCCTTTTCTACGCGATCACGATAGCCACCGGGCTATTTGCGGAGATCGGCGTTCGCGCCGCCTTTCGGGGCGAGCATGCGCTAACCGTTGCCGGGAATGGCGCATTCTATCGCTTAGGGGAGATGGCAGATGTCATCATGCTGTGCTCCTATCTCGCAGTCACGACCTTGCTCTACGAGCTATTGGCGCCCGCCGGCCGACAGCTTTCGCTTCTAGCTGTCGCTTTCAGCATGACCGGGATCACCATGCTGGCGAGCAACACCCTTCTCCATATGGCGCCGTTGGCGCTGATCGAGCGGGCGGGACAGGGTGGCCTCTGCTCCGATGGGTGCGACGCCGCCATCGCCACGCTGCTTGACCTGCACGGGACCGTTTATGGGATCAGCCTGATCTTCTTCGGCATCTACTGCTTGCTGATCGGCTGTCTTGTCATCCGATCTCGTTCCATTCCGACCGCCGTCGGCATCGCGATGATGCTGGGCGGCGCGAGCCATCTGATAACGAAGGTGGCCGGGGTGCTCGATCCAGATCTCGCCTTCCCGAAGCTTGTGTTGGTCCTTCCCCTGATCGGCGAGGCGACGCTAGCAGTCTGGCTGTTGCTCTTTGGAATACAGAGCTTCGGGCGCGAGGGGTCGTCACTGTAGTGTCCGGCTTCCAGAAAGTGGCCACACTCAAGGGTATGAAAGAATGGCTGTTTCAACGAAGTGAACATCGACGACTGAACGACTGCGCACCATCGGCAGCGACTGGCGCTTCGACCCACTCTCAGATAATCGCTGCGGCCTCGGCGATCTCCAGAAGCCGACTCCGTTCATCTCGCCGCTGACTAGTTTTGAGAGCGGTATTGTGAGCCGGGATGGTCTGGCTGGTGGTGAACCATCCGGCAGCAGTCAGCCGCCAATCCGGCCCTTGGGCCGCGACATCATCCATTCTCCAGTCCGGTGAGGTGACAATCTGCAAAAGTTGTTCGGCCGCGATGCTTCGGCAGGTCAGGGAAGATGCAGCCTGAGTGGCTTGGTGTTCTCGGTCACGACTAAATTCTTCGCTCGCAGGTCGAGCTGGACGCCCATTACCCACCATCCCGCCTTGAAGCCCTCTGGGAATAGCGCTTCTGACACGAGCGGCCGGACGGCTTCCTTGAGCTCGGTCAACGTCAAGCCGGGCGACCCAGCAGGCAGCACGGCGATCATCGCGTCGCGCACCGCCTGATATTTGTCCGCATCGACGCGGACCACCCGCCCGGGATGGTTGACATTCTCCATGGCGATTTTTCCGGGGGCAGCCATCACCACGCCACTTTCGGCCGGCGGAATCCCATCGCGGCCCACGCCGCCAGCAGTTTCACCATAAACCCCGCCGACTGCCTGGCATGATTGGGAACATCCTCGGGAAGGGGAGACTGCTCCAACCGGTCGACCGTCATGACCCGCATGTCGAGCGGCGGGAGCGCCCCGGACAGGCGGCCGGCATAGATGCTCAGCCAGTGCCCGTTAGTGAACTCGAGAAACATCGGTGTATTACAGCACGTGGCGACGACTCGCCGGGTCGGTGAGGTCGGAGACAGCCGATGCTCCTGCAACACATCGCCACCCCTGATCCGACCGACACGATCCTTGCGATACAGCAGGAGATCCGTGCCACCGTCGTTGCCGACGGTAGAGGGCGCGCCCGGCTGCTCTGCGAAGGCCAGCCCGGCGGTGCGGCAACTCGTGCAATAGCACATGGCATGCACGATCGGCTTTCCCGCGATCGGGAAGGTGACGCGTGCGCACTGGCAAGATGCTTCGGTTTGATCCTGATCCATCGCATCCTCCGATTCGCCGTGACACCTCGCCTCTTGACGATAGAGTTGATATCAACGTAGATGGGCCATGTCAAAGACGGTGCCGTTCGAGACGACGCTGGAGGTGCGCGACACCTGCCTCTGTCTGCACACCCAGCGTGCGGCCCGGGCGCTTGCCCGGCGCTTCGATGAGGCGCTGCGGCCGGTCGGCCTGACCAACGGGCAGTTCTCGCTCCTGATGTCGCTCAACCGGCCGAAGCCGCCGGCTATGGGTCCGGTGGCGAAGCTGCTGGCGATGGACCGCACCACGCTCACCGCAGCGTTGAAGCCGCTTGAGCGCAAAGGCCTGGTGACGATCGGCAACGATCCTGATGACCGGCGCAGCCGCCTGCTGATCCTTACGGACGCTGGATGCGAAACGCTCGCGGCGGCGGTGCCGATCTGGCGCGAGACGCACGCGGCGATCGAGGCGGACCTGCCCACGCTCGATGCCGATGAGTTGCGAACCGCGTTGCAGGCGCTCGCGTGATGCTCCGACAGCAAACGAGACCGCTTTGATGCGGACCTACGCCCCCCATACGGGAGAGGAACACCATGACCCCTACGATCACAACCTTCCGCTGGGTGCCGGAGTTTGCCCGCGGCTTCGTCAGGGATTTGCGTCCGCGCTGGGCGTTCGAGGAAGTCGGACAGCCTTATGACGTCCATCTCATCCGGGACGGCAAGACAGCGGAACATCGCCGCCGCCAACCGTTCGGCCAAGTCCCGACCTACAAGGACGAGAGCGTCGAGATCTTCGAATCGGGCGCGATCGTACTCCACATCGCCGAGCGCGCCGGCAAGCTGATCCCAGTTGATCCCGCGGCGCGGATCCGCGCGATCCAGTGGCTCACCTGCGCGCTCAACTCGGTCGAGCCATGGGTGATGGCGCTCACGGTCAACGACGTGTTCGAGGCTGACCGCCAATGGTCGCAGGCGCGCCACGAGAAGGTCGTTGAAGATCTACACCGCCGTCTGCGGGATCTCGAGGCCGCGCTCGGCGAGAAGACGTGGATCGATGGCGACACCTTCACCGTGGGCGACCTGATGTTAGTCTCTGTGCTTGGCGGCCTGCGAGGCACCGGGCAGCTCGACGGCTTCCCAAAGCTCGCCGCCTATGTCGCGCGGGGTGAGGATCGCCCCGCACACCGCAAGGCGATGGCCGACCAGCTTGCGCTCTATTCCGAACCGGTCGCGGCTTGAGCGAAGGAAAGCAAAGATGTCGTTCCAGGCATATATCGACACGATCCGGGAAAAGACCGGCAAGAACCCCGATGACTGGCGCGCCTGGGCCGACGCCAAGGGCTATCTGGCAAACGGGATGCTGCGCGGCGACCTGAAGGCTGGAACCGTCGTCGCCGATCTCAAGGACGAGTTCGGACTTGGCCACGGGCACGCCATGTCGCTCGTTGCCTTGCTCAAGGGAAGCAAGCACGCCGACGGCGTGAAATAGTCCACCGCCACAATCGCGAAGGAGGGACGAGATGATCTATATCGATGGGTTTGTCGCGCCGGTGAAGGCCGGCACGACCACCGAAGCTTATGTCGCCTTTGCCGAAAAGCCGCACCGATCTTCAGGGACCATGGCGCCACCCGCGTCGTCGAGGGCTCGGGTGATGACGTACCTGACGGCAAGCTCACCGACTTCCGCCGGTCGGTCCAGGCAACCGAGGGTAAGGCAGTGGTGTTCTCGTGGGTCGAATGGCCTGATAAGGCGACCTGTGATGCCGGCATGAAGAAGGTCATGGAAGACCCGCGCATGCAGCCCGGCGACATGCCCCGACCCGGCGATCAGCGCACGCACCCTTCCATATTGCTCGTCCAGATGGTCGAGGATGGCGTCGCTGCCGAACAGCACCTCGCCGTCGTCGAGAACGAGCGTCGGCACGCGCCTGAGCGGGTTGAGGTGGTGGAAGCGGCTTCCGTCGCCAAATGTCGAGTAGGGGAGATGCTCGAACGCCATGCCGTAACGGGTGAGCGCGATGCCGACCCGGCGCACGAACGGACTGTCATACTGGCCGATCAGCTGCATCGGACAGGCTTACTCGACCGCCTCGGCAGCGGCAACGATCCACGACGACGTCATTACGGCAGCGCCGGTCAGAGCGTCAGGTGAAGGGACTGGTTGAAGCTGCTCTGTATATAGCCGCCGAAGGCCGCTCCTTCGGTGAAGCCGTATCGGCGATAGAGCGTGATCGCCGGCTCAAACGCGGGGCCGCTGCCCGTCTCGAGGCTCAGCCGACGCACGCCACGCGCTCTCGCCGTGCCGACGATCCGTTCCAGGATCGCTGCCGCCGCTCCCTGACGGAGGAAGTCGGGGTGAGTGCGCATGGATTTGATCTCGGCGGCACGCGCGCCCAGCATCTTGAGCGCGCCGATGGCGGCTATGAGGCTGCCGGCCCAGGCGCTCCACACCGTCACTTCGGGAGCCATGAGCGCCGACAGGTCAAGGGCAAAGACTTGTCCCGGCGGCGAGTTGGCATTCATGACGGAGAGGTGAAGCGTCAGGAGCTCGCGCGTGGGCTGCGAAGTGAGATCGTCCTCCCGAACGTAGAACAATGGTCGTCTCGTGGCGCACACCTCGCCTCCACTGAACGGATGTCCACTTCCAGACAGGCGAGAAGAGACCGGCAATGTCCGCACCCGGGTCCTCCCCGCCGCGAAGCTGCCGAGCAGGTGTCGCCAGGATAGAAGCCGCGCACTTGGCAGCATTAGGATCGGTGATGCCTTCAAGTGTACGGTGCGGCCCGGACAAAGCGGAACCGTCACCGCGGGCTGCGGACCCTCCGCGTTCGATGAATCGTGCGGACTGCTGGAACTACAAGCTGATGCCAGCAGGAGGAGCGCAACCATGACAGGGTTTCGCCGTTTTCATCCGCCGCGCTCCCCATTATCCGATCACCCGGCCCTTGTCGTTGGCGATGGCACCGCCCTTAACCCCCGCAGGACACTCGCCGACGCGCTTGCCGAGCAGCGAACCGGCCTGGGGTGACGTATTACTTTGCTCGACGGTCAGATCGGCGCGATAGCTCTGCTGGAAGTCGCCGGAGATGGTGCCTTTGGACGCTACTTCAATGCCGACCTCGCTGCACTGGGTGTCGAAGCTCCAGCCGCTAGCAGTGCGCTTGAACTCCTTCTTGCTGCAGTCCGAAAATGGGGCGACCTGATCGAAGACGGTCAACCTATCCTCGGAGCCTCCCCCGACACAAAGGAACTGCTTTCCGACATCGGAGCCATCAGGATTGACCCGCCTGATTTCCCACCAGCCGTCCGCACGCCGGGGAATGCCCTTGGCCGTAACAGCGACGTTGGCGGGTGTCGTGGTGGCTGGAGGTTCATTCGAAGCCTGCGCTTCGCCGGACGTGTTGCCGATGCTGGTGCCGTTGCCGCCGCAGCCAGAGAGCACGGCGCACGCGAGCAGCAACATTGATCCTCGGGGATGCGCGGTGCGATGGCGAGCAGGGTACGACCGACCGACACCCGTGTTGGCTTGCATCAATTCAGACCTTTCGCGTTGGGGAGTTTGGGGGTCCGGCGTCAGGCGTCGGTGTATCGTTTTCGACCGCCTGCGGGTGCGCGACCGCGCGCGACGCCTGGTCAAGATCAATCACTGCATCGGCGGCGAGCAGCACGGCAGCAATGTCGTCGTGGAGCTTGAGGAGGGCCTCCTGGCTCTTTGCGGGATGCCGATAGCCTGGTGGCTCGAAGAGGTTTTTGCCGCCTGCCTTGGGAAGCGCGATCGTCAGTCGGTTGTCTAGCGCAAGCACCAGCGGCTGACCGAAGCCGGTACGATCCCCAAGCGCCAGCAGTCGCTCCATGAACGCAGGGGTGAGGAGCGCTCGTGCGCCGATCTGATCGGTCCCGTACACCTCATAGCGTTGCTCGAAGCGAGGATCCTCGACCCTGACGCGCTCACGTCCGCTGCTCTCGAAGCGGTCGCGCAGGTTCCCAAGCGTGCCGTTGTCGGCGATTACCGCCGTCGTCCCCAATAGCCCCCGCGGCAGCGCCACTTCTGTCAGCAGCCCGTCGAACACCGTCTGCCGGTGCTTTCCCGCGCCTCGCGTCAATCTGGTCTCAGTGACGCTGATCGGCAGGCCGCGATAGCTGCCGAAAATCTCGTCCTCGGCCGTAGCCGTGTCGTAATCGCGAAAGAGGCGCTGCTCGGTCATCGCAGCCAGATTCGGCGCCGTTGCAGCGCTGTAACTGAGCGCGCCAAACTCCGCCGCGAGCTGCGGCAGGACGCGCTCCTTGTAGAGGCTGCGATAGCGTTCGCTGAGCTTGTGGGACGCCCAGAGATAGCCGGCTGCACCGCCAACCGCCCCAACCTGCAGCAGCCCGAATACGCTACCTGGATGCTTTCCGAACTGATTGATGACCCAAAGGCCCACGCCGGCAGCAATGCCGAGCGGCACGCGCATCACCAACCGCGCATTGACCTGGCGCACGATCTCACCGCGTGCCGCCTCTAGCTGTGCCAGCGTTGGCCCGAGCATGCCTGCCAAGGCTGCAGCTTTATCCGCATCGAAGCCACCCCGCCGGGCAGGCGAGACCAGCCACAGCAGCGCCGCCAGCGCCGCCGCCGCGAACAGCAGCGCGGCGAACAACCCGGAGAAGATTGCACTCAACACGCCGCCCAGGTCATGCGACCTTCGGATGCCCGCGGCGACGGCAGCAACGAATATAACAGCGGTT
>CAXTTP010000137.1:0-7587 GCA_964247195.1 uncultured Sphingomonadaceae bacterium | reverse complement strand
TATAGGCGATCAGGTGCGGCAGGTGGCTGGTGACGGCGAGGACGAGATCGTGGTGCCGGGCGTCCATGATCTCGACCCGCGCGCCGAGCCGTTCCCAGAAGCTCGCGACGCGCATCACCGCGGCCGGATCGGTGTCGCCAGCGGGGGTCAGGATGCACCAGCGGCCGTGGAAGAGCGTCGCGAAGCCCGCGTCGGGGCCGCTATTCTCGGTGCCGGCGACGGGATGGGCGGGCACCACCGTCGTGCCCGGCAGCGCGGCGGCGAGCGCGGCGGCGACTCCGGCCTTCGACGAGCCGACGTCGGAGACGATCGCGTCCGCCGGCAGGTCGGCGGCGATCGCCTCGCCGGCCGCGCCGATCGCGCCGACGGGGACGCACAGGATCACGAGGTCGGCATCGGTGACGGCGGCGCCGGCGGTGTCGGTGACATCGTCGACGAGGTCGATCTCCACCGCGCGCGCGCGCACCGCGGGATCGGCGTCATGCCCGGTCAGCCGCACCGTCGGCATCGTCTCGCGCACCGCACGCGCGATCGACGATCCGATCAGCCCCAGCCCGACGATCGCGACGCGCGCGAACGGCAGCATCAGGCGCCGCCGTCGGCCAGCACGCGCAGCGCCGCCATCAACCCCAGCATCTCCGCCTCGGTGCCGATCGAGATGCGTAGGCCGTGCGCCAGCTTCTGCCCTGGCAGCCAGCGGGTGATGTAGCCGCGCGCCATGAGGCCGTGATAGGCCTGCTCGGCCGTCAGCCGGCCCTCGAACAACACCAGCACGAAGTTCGCCATCGACGGCACCGCGCGCAGGCCGACATTGCCGAGCGCTGCGATCTCGTCCGTCAGCCATGCCCGCCAGCGGGCATTGTGGGCGCGGCTCGCCGCGACGAAGCCGCTGTCGCCGAGCGCGGCGATCGCCGCCGCCTGGCCGGCGGTGGTGACGTTGAACGGCGCGCGGATCTTGTGCATCGCCGCGATCACCGGCGCCGCCGCATAGCCCCAGCCGATCCGCTCGGCGGCGAGGCCGTGGATCTTGGAGAAGGTCCGCGTCACCAGCACGTTCGGCGCGACGGTGGCGAGCGCGAAGGCGCCGTCGTCGTCGGCTTCGTCGACATATTCGGCATAGGCCTGGTCCACCACGAACAGGCAGTCGGCGGGCAGCCCGGCGTGCAGGCGCATGAGCTCGGTACGCGGCAGGAAGGTGCCGGTCGGGTTGTTCGGGTTGGCGATGAACACGACCCGCGTCCGCTCGCTCACGCAGGCGAGGAGCGCATCGACGTCGCTCGCATAGTCGACGTCGGGCGCCTCGACCGGCGTCGCGCCGACCCGCCGCGTCGCGATCGGATAGACCGAGAAGCCGTAGCGCACGAACAGGATCTCGTCGCCAGGGCCGGCATAGGCGCCGGCGGCGAGATGGAGGATCTCGTCCGATCCGGTGCCGTAGATGACGCGTGCCGGATCCAGCCCGTGCATCGCCGCAATCGCCTCGCGCAGCGCCGCGGCCGAGGCGTCGGGATAGCGGTCGAGCGAGTCCGCCGCGGCTGCAAAGGCGGCACGCGCAGCGGCGCTGGTGCCGAGCGGATTCTCGTTCGACGAGAGCTTGGCTGCCTTGCCGCCGCCGTCGGTGGAGGAGCGGCCCGGCACATAGGGCGCGATCGCGTCGATCCAGGGCTTGGGCGTGGGGGCGTTCATGGCGGCGGCTCTAGGCGATGCCGGCTGCCGCGTCATCGGGAAGTTGGCCGAAATACGCCGATGCGCTATGCAGGCGCTACCGTGACGACGGGAGACCGCGATGCTCAAGGGCTATGATGCGCTCGGCTTCTATCACGATGCCGCCGACCACCGGTTGTTCGTACCCAAGGCCCGCTGACGTCCTTCGCGTCCAAGGCTTGCAACCGGTTGCCGACGCGGGCACTAGCCGGCGCCCATGTCCGATGACCAGCGCTTCGGCCTCGCTCGCCATGTCACGCTCGCCGGCCCGCTGCTGCTCGACGGCGGGACGACGCTGAGCCCGCTCGAGATCGGCTACGAGACCTACGGCCGCCTCAACGCCGACGCGTCGAACGCGGTGCTGCTCTGCCATGCGCTCACCGGCGACCAGCATGTCGCCTCGGTCCACCCGATCACCGGCAAGCCGGGCTGGTGGACGCGGATGGTCGGCCCGGGACGGCCGATCGACCCGGCGCGGCACTTCATCGTCTGCGCCAATGTGCTGGGGAGCTGCATGGGCTCGTCGGGTCCGCCGAGCGTCGATCCGGCGACGGGCGCGCCGTTCGCGATGCGCTTTCCGGTCATCACCATCCGCGACATGGTGCGCGCCCAGGCGATGTTGATCGATCATCTCGGCATCGGCTCGCTCGCGGCCGTCGTCGGCGGCTCGATGGGCGGGATGCAGGTGCTCGAATGGGCAGCGACCTTGCCCGATCGGGTGCGCTCGGCGGTGGTGATCGCGGCTGCGGCGCGCCACTCGGCGCAGAACATCGCCTTCCACGAGGTCGGCCGCCAGGCGATCATGGCCGATCCCAAGTGGCGCGGCGGCGAATATTACACGTCCGGCGACGCGCCCGCCGACGGCCTGGCGGTGGCGCGCATGGCCGCCCACATCACCTACCTGTCGGAAGCCGGGCTCACCGAAAAGTTCGGGCGCCGCCTCCAGGCACGTGAATCGAAGAGCTTCGGCTTCGACGCCGACTTCCAGGTCGAGTCTTACCTGCGCCATCAGGGGATCAGCTTCGTCGACCGGTTCGACGCCAATTCCTATCTCTACATCACCCGGGCGATGGACTATTTCGACCTGGCCGAGGAGCATGGCGGCCATCTCGCCGCCGCCTTCCGCCGCACCGCCACGCGCTTCTGCCTGGTCTCGTTCGACAGCGACTGGCTGTACCCGACCGGCGAGGCGCGGCTGATCGTGCACGCCCTCAACGCCGCCGGCGCGGCGGCCAGCTTCGTCGAGCTCTCCAGCCCGTTCGGGCACGACGCCTTCCTGCTCGACGTGCCGGAGCTCAACCGGGTCGTCGACGGCTTCCTGCGGGCGGCGGCATGACCCGACCCGGCGACTGCATCGATCGCGCTGAGGCCGGGGCTCGGCGGACCGGCGGCGAGCGATGAGCCTGCGCCCCGATCTCGCGATCATCGCCGACCATGTCGCGCCGGGGACGCGCGTGCTCGACGTCGGCTGCGGCGGCGGCGAGCTCATGGCGGAGCTGCGCGATCGCAGCGGCGTCGACGCGCGCGGGATCGAGATCGATCCCGGCAACGTCTCGCATGCCGTCGCCCGCGGCCTGTCGGTGGTGCAGGGCGATGCCGACACCGACCTGCCTTATTATCCCGATCGCGCCTTCGATTATGCGATCCTCAGCCAGACGATGCAGACGACGCGGGCGCCCGATCGGGTGCTCGACGAGCTGCTCCGGATCGGCCGCCGGGCCTTCGTCTCCTTTCCGAACTTCGCTTTCTGGCGGGTGCGCTGGTCGCTGATGTGGGGCGGGCGGATGCCGGTGACGCCGGCGCTCCCGGTCTCGTGGTACGAGACCGAGAACATCCACCAGCTGACCATCGACGATTTTCGCGCTTTCGTGGCGCAGCGCGGCGTGATCGTCGAAAATGCCTGGTTCCTGAACGGCGACCGCCGCACCAGCGCCGCCGCCGCCAATTTCCGCGCCGAGCATGCGGTGTTCCTGCTGCGGCGTTAACGGCGGCAACCGGTAGCGCGCGCGCAATATCGGTGAGATCCGTCGCGACGGGCCGGACCCGTGCGCCTATGATTGCTAGCCGCGAAGCCGAGCGCCTAGCTTGGCCGCTGCTGCCACGATCCGCTTGCTCAGGTCGGCCAGTTCTTCCTCGGTGAAGCTCCTCGCGACTGGTTGAAGCGTCACCTCGACGGCAAGCGACTTTTCGCCCTTGGCAACGCCGGAGCCAGTGAAGACATCAAACAGCCGCGCCGCGACGATCGTCGCCTTGTCGGCGCCGCGAATCGCCCGCACGAGCGCGTCGGCCGGCTGATCGGCCGGCAACAAGAAGGCGAAATCGCGCGTCACCGCCTGCAGCACCGGCGGCGCGAAAGGATCGCGCATGTGGCCGCTATCCCGGCGCTTCGGGATCGCGTCGAGGAAGATCTCCGCCGCGGCTGCCGGGCCGTCGAGATCGAACGCACGGAGCGTCGCGGGGTGGAGCTGGCCGAACTCGGCGAGCACCGCCTTTGGTCCCAGGCATAGCCGCCCGGACCGGCCGGGATGATAGACACCGCTCGCCAGACCGAGGAGCTGCAGACGGTCTACCGGCGCGCCCGCCGCGGCGAGCAGCGCCAGCGCCTCGGCCTTGGCGTCGTAGCCGTCGACGCCCTGGGGCTTGCCGCTTCGCCAATCGCGCTGCGAGCGTTCGCCCGCCACAACCAAGCCGACCGTCGGCCGTTCGGCGTCGGCACCGTAGCGGCGGCCGATCTCGAACAGCCGCACCGAAGCTGCGCCGCGATCGCGGTTGCGGCGCGCCGCCGCGAGCAGCCCCGGCAGCAGCGACGGCCGCATCACCCGCATTTCCTCGCTGATCGGGTTCGCGAGCGTCCACGCGCCGCCGCCGAACGGGGCGGCCTCGGCGGCCGAGACGAAGCTCCACGTCACTGCCTCGTTCAAACCACGTGCCGCGGCGGCGCGGCGAACGCGGCGTTCCAGCTTCTGCTCGGCGGTCGCGGTCGGCCTGGTCACGCCTTCTGCGCGGGGCAGCGGGGTCGACGGTACCCGGTCGATGCCTTCGATCCGGATCACCTCCTCGACGATGTCGGCCGGGCCGTCGATGTCGCGGCGCCAGCTCGGCACCGTTACCGACCAGTCCTCGGCAACGCCGAAGCCGAGCCGGGCAAGGATCGCCGCCTGCGCGTCCGGCGCGACCTCCAGCCCGCCGAGCCGTACGCAGAGCGCCGGATCATAGGCGATCGCGCGAGGGTCGGGCGGGAGGGTTCCGGCGCGCGTCACGCCGCTCGGCCGTCCGCCGCAATAATAGAGGACGAGGCGGGTCGCGATCGTCAGTCCATCGTCCAGGAACGCGGGATCGACGCCGCGCTCGAAGCGCTGGCGCGCGTCGCTGGTGAGCGCCAGCGCCTGGCCGGTGCGCGCGATCGCGCCGGGATCGAAATAGGCGCATTCGATGAGCACGTCGGCAGTCGCGTCCGACACGCCGGAGAGCGCGCCGCCCATGATGCCGCCGATGTCGTGCACGGCCGCGTCGTCGGCGATCACCGTCATGCCGCCGTCGAGCGTGTAGGTCTTGCCGTTCAGGGCCACGATCTCCTCGCCGTCCCGGGCGCGCCGGGCGACGAGCGGCCCGGAGAGCTTGGCGCGGTCATAGACGTGAAGCGGCCGGCCGAGGTCGATCGAGAGGAAATTGGTGATGTCGACGAGGATCGAGATCGGCTTCTGGCCGATCGCGGCCAGCTTGCGGCGCATCCACTCGGGCGACGCGCCGTTCGTCACCCCGGACACCGCCTGCGCGAAGAAGGCGGGGCAGCCGTCCGGATCGTCGGTCCGCACGTCGGGCGCGGGATCGTCGCCCGCGACCGGCGCGAGCGGCGCCATGTAATAAACCTCGTGAAGCGGCCGGAGTGCGCCGAGCCCGGCGGCGGCGAGGTCTCGCGCGATGCCGCGCACGCCCATGCAGTCCTGCCGGTTGGGCGTAATGGCCACGTCGAACAGCGGATCGTCGAGGCCGGCATAGCTAGCGTAGGAGGCGCCGACGGGCGCATCGTCGGGAAGTTCGATGATGCCGTCGTGCGCGTCGCCGAGCTCAAGCTCGCGCGCCGAGCACATCATGCCCTGCGACGCGACGCCCCTGATCTCGGCGACCTTGAGGGTGATGCCGGTGCCGGGAACATAGGCGCCGGGCGCACCGAACACGCCGACCAGCCCGGCGCGCGCGTTCGGCGCGCCGCACACGACCTGGACGGGCCCGTCGCCGGCATCGACGGAAAGGAGCTGCAGCTTGTCGGCCTGCGGATGGCGCTCGGCGGTGAGCACGCGCGCGACGCGGAACGGGCCGAGCATCTCGGCCGGGTTCGATACGCCTTCGACCTCGAGGCCGATCCGCGTCAGCGTCGCGGCGATCGCTGCGGCATCGGCGGTGGTGTCGAGATGCTCGCGCAGCCAGGACAGCGTGAACTTCATGCGCCCACGCCCCCGGACAGCGTCGGGACGTCGAGCGCGCCGAAGCCGTAATGGCGCAGCCACCGCAGGTCGCCGTCGAAAAAGGCGCGCAGGTCGTCCATGCCGTATTTCAGCATCGCCAGCCGATCGATGCCGCAGCCGAAGGCGAAGCCTTGCCATTCGTCCGGATCGAGCCCGCAGGCGGCGATCACGCGCCGGTGGACCATGCCGGAGCCGAGGATCTCCATCCAGCCGTCCGGCTCGGCGCCGCCGACGACGCGGCGGCCGTCCCTCAGCGTGTAGCCGACGTCCACCTCCGCCGACGGTTCGGTGAAGGGAAAGTAGGAAGGGCGCAGGCGCAGCACGATGTCGTCGCGCTCGAAATAGGCGCGCACGAACGTCTCGAGCGTCCATTTGAGGTGGCCGAGATGGATGCCACGATCGATCACCAGCCCCTCGACCTGATGGAACATCGGCGTGTGCGTCGCATCCGAGTCGGACCGGTAGGTGCGGCCCGGCGCGATGATCCGGATCGGCGGCGGCCCGCTCATCATCGTCCTGATCTGGACCGGTGAGGTGTGGGTGCGCAGCAGCATCCGCCGGCCGGCTTCGTCGGTCCGGTCGAAGTAGAAGGTGTCGTGCATGGCCCGCGCGGGATGGGTCTCGGGGATGTTGAGCGCGGTGAAATTATGCCAGTCGTCCTCGATCTCGGGCCCGGTGGCGACGGCGAAGCCCAGATCGGCGAAAATCTCGGCAAGCTCGTCCATGACCTGGCTGACGGGATGGATGCTGCCCTGCGGCTGGGTCGCGACGGGGAGCGTCATGTCGAGCCGTTCGGTGGCGAGGCGGGCGTCGAGCGCGGCGGATTCGAGGGCGGATTTTCGGTTGGCGATAGCTTCGGTGATGTTTTCGCGCATTGCGTGGATTTGCGGGCCTTCAATCTGACGCTGTTCCGGCGTCATGCTGCCGAGCGTCTTAAGCAGGCTGGTCACAGCGCCCTGTTTGCCGAGCGCGCGGACGCGGAGCGCCTCTACCGTTGGAAGATCGGCGGCGTTGGCGATCTCGGCGAGGAGATCGTCGCGGGTCTGGTCAAGCTGGCTCATGTCGGGGTGCCCTTACAACGGGATCACGCTTGGTAAAACGGCTAGGCAAAACAAAGGGCGCGAAGGCCTATGCCTACCGCGCCCTTCGTTGACTGAGGGGAAGGTGTTGCCCTCCCCGATCGTTTACGCGGCCGCGCGCAGGTCCGTGTCGGCGGGCAGTGCCGCCTTGGACTGGGCGATGATCGCGCTGAACGCCGCACCTTCGTGCATCGCCAGATCGGCCAGGACCTTCCGGTCGAGATCGACACCCGCGAGCTTCAGGCCATGCATGAACACGCCGTAGGTCAGGCCTTCGGCCCGCACGGCGGCGTTGATGCGCTGGATCCAGAGCGCGCGGAAGCTGCGCTTCTTGACCT
>CAXTTP010000136.1:0-7591 GCA_964247195.1 uncultured Sphingomonadaceae bacterium | reverse complement strand
GCGGCGGTGCCGATGATGTAGAAGGTGTCGTGGACGTTGGCGACCCAGTCGCGCAGCGCCTCGTTCATCGCGTCCTTGAGCGTGCGCGAGCCGCTCTCGACGGCGCGCACCTCGGCGCCGAGCAGCTTCATCCGGAACACGTTGGGCTGTTGCCGCACGATGTCGCGCGCGCCCATGAAGATGACGCAGGGCAGGCCGAAGCGGGCGGCGACGGTGGCGGTGGCGACGCCGTGCTGGCCGGCGCCCGTCTCGGCGATAATCCGGGTCTTACCCATGCGGCGCGCGAGCAGGATCTGGCCGATGCAGTTGTTGATCTTGTGAGCGCCGGTATGGTTGAGCTCGTCGCGCTTCAGATAGACCTTGGCGCCGTGGCCGGGCTCAGCGCTGGACCGCAGCGCCGCGGTCAGCCGCTCGGCATAGTAAAGCGGGCTCGGTCGGCCGACATAATGCTTGAGCAGGTAATCGAGCTCTTCGGCGAAGGCGGGATCGGCCTGCGAAGCGCGGTATTCGCGCTCGAGCTCCAGGATCAGCGGCATCAGCGTCTCGGCGACGTAGCGCCCGCCGAAATCGCCGAAATGGCCGCGGGCATCCGGCTGCGAGCGGAAGGAGTTGGCGAGGGTCACATTGTCCTGGGTCATAGTCGGGCGACCGATTGAAGGAAGGCGGCGATCTTGTCCACAACCTTGACGCCCGGCGCGCTCTCGACACCCGAGGAGACGTCGACCAGCCGCGCGCCGCTGATCCCCACCGCCTCGGCGACGTTGGCGGCATCGAGTCCGCCGGAGAGCGCCCAAGGCAGCGGATGGGCGAAGCCGTCGAGCAGGCGCCAGTCGAAGCGCAGCCCCATCCCGCCGGGCAGCGCCGCACCGGCCGGCGGCTTCGCGTCGTACAGGATGCGATCGGCCGCGCCGCGGTAGGCACTGGCGGCGGCGAGGTCCGCGCGGGTGCGGACCGGCACCGCCTGCCACAGCTCGACGGCGTAGCGCTTGCGGATCGCGGCGGCGCGTGCCGGCGGCTCGCCACCGTGGAGCTGGATCGCATCGAGCCTGCCGGCTGCTACCGCGCGATCGAGGAGCGCGTCGTCGGGATCGACGAACACGCCGACCCGCGCCACGCCATCGGGCACCGCGCCGGCGAGCGCGGCGGCGCGATCGGGATCGAGGTTGCGCGGGCTCTTGGCGAAGAACACGAAGCCGACATGGCTCGCGCCGCCCGCCACGGCCGCAGCGATCGCCGCCGGCGTCGATAGTCCGCAGATCTTCGCGCGTACGGCCACGTCGCATTCCTCAAGCATCGCCATCCCGGCGCCGGATTTCGGTTCAGAGCGTCGCGCCGATCGCCCTCGCCGCCGCGTCGGGGTCGTCCGCCTGGGTGATCGGCCGGCCGATGACGAGGATCGAGGCGCCATCGTCGAGCGCCTTGCGGGGCGTGATGACGCGCTTCTGGTCGCCATGATCGCCATTGGGCAGGCGCAGCCCCGGCACGACCAGGAAACCCTCGGGCCACAGCCGCCGCGCCGCCGCGACCTCCGCGCCCGAGCAGACGATCCCGTCGAGGCCGGCGTCGCGGGCAAGCCCGGTCAGCCGCGCGACCTGCACCTGCGGATCGCCGGCGAGCCCGATGGAGCCGAGATCGGCGGCATCCAGGCTGGTGAGCACGGTCACGCCGACTACCCTCGTGCCGAGCGGCGCCGCCGCCTTGGCATCCTCCATCATCGCCCGCCCGCCGGCGGCGTGGACGGTCAGGATCGCCGGCTCGAGCGATTGCAGCGCCTGGATCGCCTTGGCGACGGTGTTCGGTATGTCGTGGAGCTTGAGATCGAGGAACACCGGCAGGCCGAGCGCCGCCATCTCGCGCACGCCCTGCCGGCCGTTCTCCATGAAGAATTCGAGGCCGAGCTTGATGCCGCCGACATGGTGGCGGACACGGGACGCGATCGCCTTCGCCTTGGCGAGATCGGGCGTGTCCAGCGCGACGTAGACGTGGCTGCTCATCGCGTGGCGATCGGCGTCGTCGCCGGAGCCTCGAACGACGACACGGACGGATCGACGGGCACCGCCGCGGCCGGGCCGCGAACCTCGGCGAGCGAGCGTTCGGCACTGTTGAGCCGCCGGCGCAGGCTCCAGCGGGTCGCGCGGTGGACCGCCAACGGCGGCAGCAGGCCGATAAGGAAGGTAACGAGCAGCAGCACCGGCAGCTTGGCGTCGACGCGCAATCCGCCCCACAGGTTGACCGTCACCTGCGTCCAGTTGTTGAAGGCGAAGATCACCGCGACCACGGCCAGGACGACCCAGAACAGGGTCCGCAGGAACTGCATGGATGGCTCTCCTCCCTTGCCGACCTTCTAGGCGCAACCGCCGGCCATTGCCAGAGTGCGGTCCGGATCGTGCGGAAAGCGCCTTTCCTCGCGTGGATCGGCACGGCACGATCGACGGCTGATTATTTACCGCCGCCGGAGCATGAAGGCGCGATGCAGCCGTTGCGCATCCTCCACGTCCACTCGACCTTCACGCTGGGGGGCAAGGAGGCGCGCGCCGTCCGGCTGATGAACGCCTGGGGGCCGGCCGCCTCGCATACCGTCCTCAGCGCCATCCCCAATGCGCTGGCCGCCCGCGATGCGATCGACCCGGGCGTGGACGCCGCCTTTCCGCAGGATCATCCGCCGCTCACCGGCGCGCCGTCGCTTGGCCGCTATCTGGCGCTGGCGCGCTACATGCGCGGCTTCGATCTGGTGCTGAGCTACAATTGGGGGGCGATGGATGCGGTGATGGCGCGCCGCCTGTTCGCAGGCGCGCTGGCGCTGCCGCCGCTCGTCCACCATGAGGACGGCTTCAACGAGGACGAAGCGGTGCGGCAGAAGCCGGCGCGCATCCTGTTCCGCCGGCTGGCGCTGCCGGCGGCGAGCGCGCTGGTCGTCCCGTCGCGGCGGCTCGCGGACATCGCCCGGACAATTTGGCGGCAACCCGCGGCGCGCATCCGCCGGATCGCCAACGGCATTCCCGTCGACCGTTACGCCCTGACGCCGGCTGCCGATGCCCTGCCGGGACTGAAGCGCCGTGACGGGGAGCTGGTGGTGGGCACGCTCGCCGGCCTGCGCGCGATCAAGAACCTGCCGCTGCTGGTGCGTGCCTTCGCCCGATCGGGGGCGACGGGGCGCCTCGTGATCGTCGGGGAGGGCCCGGAACGCGACGCGATCGCGGCGGCGGCGGTGGCTGCCGGCATTGCCGACCGGCTCGTGCTGCCGGGCTTCCTGCCCGATCCGGCGCGCTATCTCGGGCTGTGCGACATCTTCGCTTTGTCATCGGACAGCGAGCAGTTCCCGATCTCGCTGATCGAGGCGATGGCCGCCGGACTGCCGGTGGCGGCGACCGACGTGGGCGACGTCGCGGCGATGGTCGGCGAGCCCAACCGGCCGTTCCTTTCTGCTCCGGGGGACGAAGCCGGGCTCGCCCGCAACCTTGCGGCGCTCGCCAGCGATGCCGCGCTGCGCGCCGCGCTCGGCGCGGCGAACCGCGCGCGCGCCCGATCGGACTTCGACGAGACGGGGATGATCGAAGCCTATCGCCGCCTTTATTGGCAGGTCGCCCGGGCCCCCGAGCCCACCGCCGCGGATAACCCAAATTATCCACGCCAAGCCCGCGGGCCTTTGCTATAGGAGCGCCGAAACCTTCCGGAGGCAGGATTTTGTTCAAGGGTGTGCGGCCGATCGTCTACGGCGGGCGGGAGGTCTGGCCACTGGTCGAGGGCGGCAAGGGCGTCGCGGTCACGAACCATATGAGTTCGGGAGCGTGGGCGGCCGCGGGCGGCATCGGCACCGTTTCGGCGGTCAATGCCGACAGCTACGATCCGGAAGGCAAGATCATCCCTCAGGTGTATCGCTCGCTGACCCGCCGCGAGCGTCACGAGGAGCTGATCAGCTACGCGATCGAGGGCGCCGTCGAGCAGGTGAAGCGCGCCTTCGACATCGCCGGCGGCAAGGGCGCGATCAACATCAACGTGCTCTGGGAGATGGGCGGCGCGCAGCGCGTGCTGCAGGGCGTGCTGGAGCGGACCCGCGGCCTCGTCGCGGGCGTCACCTGCGGCGCCGGCATGCCCTATCGCCTGTCGGAGATCGCGGCCTCGCACGAGGTCAGCTATCTGCCGATCATAAGCTCGGCGCGGGCGTTCCGGGCGCTGTGGAAGCGGGCCTATTCGAAGGCGTCCGAGTGGCTGGCGGCGGTGGTCTACGAGGATCCATGGCGCGCCGGCGGGCATAACGGCCTTTCCAACGCCGAAGATCCGCTTCTGCCGCAGGATCCGTTTCCGCGCGTGAAGGCGCTGCGCGACACCATGCGCGAAGGCGGCATTCCGGACGCGGTGCCGATCGTGATGGCCGGCGGCGTGTGGTTCCTGCGCGACTGGAACGACTGGATCGACAATCCCGAGCTCGGCTCGATCGCCTTCCAGTTCGGCACCCGGCCGCTGCTCACGCAGGAAAGCCCGATCCCTGAGGCGTGGAAGGCGAAGCTCACCGAACTCCGCGACGGCGAGGTGCTGCTCCACCGCTTCTCACCGACCGGCTTCTATTCGTCCGCCGTGCACAACGACTTCCTGCGCCATCTCGAGGCCCGGTCCGAACGGCAGATCGCCTTTTCCGGCGAGGCGGCGGGCGATCATCAATACCAGCTCGACGTCGGCGTGAAGAGCAGGAGCTTCTGGGTGACGCGCGGCGACCTGTTGCGCGCGCGCGAATGGCACGGTCTCGGCTTCACCAGCGCCCTGAAGACGCCCGACAACACGCTGGTGTTCGTGACCCCGGCGGAGATGGGCGTGATTCGCAAGGATCAGGCCGATTGCATGGGCTGCCTCAGCCAGTGCGCCTTCTCGTCCTGGTCGGACACCGAGGGCAACTCGACCGGGCGGCTCGCCGACCCGCGCAGCTTCTGCATCCAGAAAACGCTGCAAGACATCGCCCATGGCGGTCCGATCGACGAGAACCTGATGTTCGCCGGCCACGCCGCCTACCGCTTCCGCCAGGACCCGTTCTACTCGAACGGCTTCGTGCCGAGCGTGAAGCAGCTCGTCGACCGCATCCTCACCGGTGACTGACGGTCGGGCGGCCGCGACGCGGCGCGCGCTCGTCGTCCGCCATACGCCAAGTGAGGGGATCGCCGGCTTTCGCGCGCCGATCGAGGCGGCGGGCTACACGATCGACCTGCTCGACATTACCGATCCCGAGAACGCGGAGGTCGACTTCACGGCGGCCGACCTGCTCGTGGTGATGGGCGGCCCGATGGGGGTGTACCAGCGCGCCGAACATCCGTGGATCGATCACGAGGTCGCTCGCCTCGGTCAGCGCATTGCGCTCGGTCGGTCGACGCTGGGCGTGTGCCTCGGCGCGCAGATGGTGGCGGCGGCGATGGGCGCGCGGGTCTATCCCGGGACGGGGGCGGAGATCGGGTTCGCGCCGGTCGCGCTGAGCGCCGCCGGCGCCGCTTCGCCGCTTGAACATCTCGCCGGCGTGCCGTTGCTCCACTGGCATGGCGACACCTTCGATCTGCCCGGCGGGGTCGAGCTGCTCGCGTCGACCGACCGCTATGCGCATCAGGCGTTCCGGCGTGGCCCCAACCTGCTGGCGCTCCAGTTCCATCCGGAGATGGGCGAGGACCCGCGCATCACCACCTGGATCGAGGAAGCCGGCGCGGGCCTCGACTCGCCGGAGCAGGTCGCGGAGGAGTATCGGACGCTGGGGCCCGCGGCGGTCGCGGCGGGGCGGCGGATGATCGCGGAATGGCTCGACGCGATCGAGGATCGGGGCGCGCCGTAAGACGCGCCCCGCCTGGGTTCACGGCTCAGCGATAGACGCGGCGGCCGTGCTTGACATAATAGCGGTTGCCTTGGCGATCGCGATAATAATGCCGGTTCTTGGAAAGCGCCGTGTAGGCGGCACCACCGGCCGCGCCGATCAGCGCGCCATCGCCGGTCGAAATGCCCGGAACGACCGCGCCCAGCAAAGCGCCGCCGCCGGCGCCGATCGCGGTACCCTTCAGCAGTTGCGTGGCACTCTGCGCGTAGAGAGGCGCCGCGCCAAAAGTCATCGCGGTGGCAGCGGCAATCATGGCAAGGCGTTTCATTCTCTACTCCCATAGTCGAACGTGGTTGGCTGGTTTAGCGGGAAGGCGCCTGACTGGTTCCTTAACGCCAGCGGGGCCGAAACTCTGTCCGAACCCGGTGTTCAGCGCCCGATACGGGACAAGCAACGACGCCGTGCGTTGCGTCCGGCGCTTGATGCTTGCCATCGGCTGGTACTAGAGGTCGGCAGGCTTCGAAGGGGTGGCGCGTGGCGGTGAGGAACGGACTGGCGATCGTGGCGGCAATCGCGCTGACGGGCGCGGCGGCGGCAGCCGAGAGCGACACCAAGGTGCCCTATTGGGGTTCGATCTCCGCGCGCGAGGCGATCATGCGGGCCGGCCCGGGTGCGAATTTCCCGGCGGTATGGAAATATACCCGCCCCGGCCTGCCGGTGAAGGTGATCGCCCGCCACGAGCACTGGCGCAAGGTCGAGGAACCCGACGGCACCGAGGGCTGGATGAGCGGCATCCTGCTCAGCGACGACCGCACCGCGATCGTGACCGGCCAGTCCGCCGTGATGCGCGCAGCCCCCGAGGGCGACGCGAAGATCTTGTGGCGGGCGGCACCGGGCGTGGTCGGCAAGATATCGCATTGCGCCGGCGGCTGGTGCGAGTTCGACGTCCGCGGCCGCGCCGGCTATGTCGAGACGTCGAGCGTCTGGGGCGTCGAGCCCGGCGAGGCGGTCGACTGACATCGGTTCCAACGGTTGCCGTGTTGTCGGGCGACCCCCGCATTCGCTGTCGGCTGACGTGCGGGCCATGCTAGACGTGCTGGCCGTGCTAGACGGGCGAGGATGACGCCGCTGCCCGCCAGCCGATCGCCGGACCTCGCGGCGGCGATCGCCACGCTGCCGCACTTGGCTTGGGCAGCCGCCGGCATCGGGCTCGGCGCCATCGCCGGCAGCTTCCTCGCGACGCTCGTGATCCGTTGGCCGAGGGGGGAGTCGCTGGCCGGGCGGTCGCATTGCGATGGCTGCGGGGCAACGATCGCCGCATCGTCGCTGGTGCCGCTGCTGAGCTTCCTGCGGCAGGGTGGCCGGTGCGCGCGATGCGGTGCCGCGATCGACCGGCGCCACTTCCTCATCGAGGCGGCGGCGGCGGCGATCGGCGGGCTCGCCTTCGGCCTCTCGCCTGATCTCTCGGGACTGGCCGGCGCGCTCTTCGGCTGGGTGCTGCTGGCGCTCGCCGCGCTCGACCTGCGCCATCTCTGGCTACCCGACCGGCTGACCGCCACGCTCGCGATCCTGGGACTCGGCGGCGGCGTCGGCGGGCTGCCGCCGGCGCTGCCCGAGCGCCTCGCCGGAGGTGCTGCCGGCTACGCGGTGCTCGCGCTGATCGGTATCGGCTATGCGCGGGTGCGCGGCAGGGTCGGGCTGGGGCAGGGCGATCCGAAGCTGCTCGGCGCGATCGGCCTGTGGCTCGGCTGGCGGGCGCTGCCGCTGGTGCTGCTCGGCGCGAGCCTCGTCGGGCTCGCTTATGCG
>CAXTTP010000135.1:0-7593 GCA_964247195.1 uncultured Sphingomonadaceae bacterium | reverse complement strand
GCGTGACGCTGGGCCGGCCGGGTTTCGCCGCGGGCGGCGTCGCGGTGCGGATCGGCGCCGGCGAGACGCTGACCCGGCTCGATATTACCGATTTGGCCGGCGACGTCGCCGCTGGCGGCATCGCCGGGCGCTTCGCCGGCGCCGGCGGCAACATCGGCGCGGTGCCGCTGGTGCTCTCGGAAGGCGCCGGCGACTGGCGGCTCGCCGGCGGCGTGCTGACGCTCGGCGGACAACTGCGCATCGCCGATCGGGCCGCATCCGCCCGCTTCAACCCGCTCGTTTCGAAGGACGTGCGACTGCGCCTCGCCGGCGGCCGGATCGCGGCCACCGGCCGGCTGATCGAGCCGAAGAGCAAGGCCGCCGTCAGCGACGTCACCCTCGCGCATGACCTCTCGACCGGCACCGGCCACGCCGTCCTCGACGTGCCCGGCATCGCGTTTTCCGATACGCTGCAGCCCGAGGCGCTGACGCCGCTGACGCTCGGCGTGATCGCGAACGTCCGCGGCACCGTCGCCGGTCGCGGCGAGATCCGCTGGACATCGGCGGGCGCCACCAGCGACGGCCGCTTCCGCAGCGACGGCCTCGCGCTCGCCGCCGCGTTCGGCCCGGTCACCGGTCTCAAGGGCGAGATCCGCTTCTCCGACCTGCTCGCGCTCGCGACGCCGCCGGGGCAGGTGGCGACGCTGGCCGAGGTCAATCCGGGCGTGGCGATCACCGGCGGCGTGGTCCGCTACCAGCTCCTGCCCGGCCAGCTGGTGAAGGTCGAAGGCGGGCACTGGCCCTTCGCGGGGGGCGAGCTGCTGCTCGACCCGACCACGCTCGATCTCGGCCGGCCCAGCGACCGGAGGCTGACGTTCCGCGTCGTCGGCATGGATGCGGCGCAGTTCGTCCAGCAGTTCGAGCTCCGTAACATCGCGTTGACCGGCGTCTTCGACGGCGTGCTGCCGATGGTCTTCGATGCGACGGGCGGCCGCATCGTCGCCGGCCGGCTGGCGGTGCGCCCGGCCGGCGGCACCCTCGCTTATGTCGGCGAGGTCTCCAACGCCAAGCTCGGCATGTTCGCGAAGCTCGCCTTCGATGCGCTGAAGGCGATGCGCTACGACGCGCTCGCGGTCGAGATGGACGGCGCGCTGGACGGCGAGCTCGTCAGCCGGGTGCTGTTCAACGGCACCAACCAGACGCCCAAGGCGGCCAAGGGCGGCCTGTTGTCGAAGTTCACCAACCTGCCGTTCCGCTTCAACATCACCATCCATGCGCCCTTCCGTGGGCTGCTCAATTCGGCGCAGTCGCTCAACGATCCGCGCGGGCTGATCGGCGCGGCGCTGCCGCACAACGCCGTCGCCCAGCCCACCCCCGTTCAGCCCAAGGAAAGCGAGACCGTGCCATGAGCGTGACGATGTTGACGGGTAGCCCCGCCGGTGCGAGGCGTTCGAGCATGAAGAGGGGGGCGATCGGCATGGCGGCGGCGACGATGCTGGGCGGATGCATCCAGGTGACCGCGCCCGAGAAGCCGATCGAGATCAACCTCAACGTGAACATCCGGCAGGAGGTGGTCGTCTCGCTGCGCGACGACGTGAAGAACCTCGACAAGCAATATCCGGGAGTATTCTGATGATCCGTCGTGCGAACATCGTCCTCGCCCTCAGCCTTGTCCTCGCCGGGTCGGGCATCGCCATGGCGCAGGCCGGCGAGGACGCGGCAGTAGCGTCGGCGCGGGCCGCCGGCATCGTCGGCGAGCAGGGCGACGGCTATCTCGGCTTCGCCAAGGCGCCGCCAGCGGAGGTCAAGGCCGCCGTCGACGCGACCAACATCAAGCGCCGCGCAATCTATACCCAGATCGCCGCGAAGCCGGGCTCGGTCGCGACCGTGCAGGAGGTCGCCACCGCGCGCGGTTGCGAGCAGCTCGCCAACCGCGTCGCTCCCGGCCAGCCCTACCGGCTGACCGCCGGCGGCGCCTGGCAGGTCCGCGGGGCGGGCGCGATCGCGCTGCCGGCGGTGTGCGGCTAGGCGGAAGACGCCCGGCGGTGATGGCCGTGCCTCCGACGACGGTTACAACCCGGCAAGGTTGACTTGGCCGGACCGCTTTCCTAAAGGGTCCGCGCCCCGGCGGCCCACGCCCGGGTACCACGCCGCCGCGCCCGCTTGTCCGTTTCCCGGACGATGGGCCGCGCGGCGTTCTTGTAATTCAGGGGATTCGCGGGTTGGCTGACGATCGTCGGACTGGTGGAGACGAGCTTGACCGCCGCATCGCCGATGCGAAGGCGGGGCAGGTGCGTGGCATCACCAGCGCGCAGGCGCGCGCCGAAGGCCGCGGCTGGGCGATCGGCATCGAGTTCGTCGGCACGGTGCTCGTCGCCGGGCTGATCGGCTGGGGCATCGATCACTATGTGCTGAACAGTGCGCCCTGGGCGATGATCGTGCTGCTGCTGCTCGGCTTCGCCGCCGGCACGCGCCGGGCGATGACGACGTCGAAGCAGTTCGACGCCACTCCCGGCAACGATCCCAGGCGCTGAGGGCCCGGCCATGGCAAACCCGATGGAACAGTTCGAGATCGTCCGCCTGCACCCGCTGGCGCTCGGCAAATACGACGTCTCGTTCACCAACTCGTCGCTGTGGATGCTGGTTGCGCTGGCCGGCGTCGCGATCTTCCTGTTCGTCGGCACCGCCCGGCCGCAGCTCGTCCCCGGACGCTGGCAGGCGGCGGTCGAATATATCTATGATTTCGTCCGCAAGATGCTGGACGACAATGTCGGCCCGGAGGGGCGGCGCTACGTACCGCTGATCTTCTCGCTGTTCATCTTTGTGCTCGCCTGCAACCTGCTCGGCCTGATCCCGTGGGTCGGGGCCTTCACACCGACCAGCCATGTCGCGGTGACGCTCGGCCTCGCGGTGCTGGTGTTCGTCACCGTCTGTATCGTCGGCTTCGCCCGCCACGGCTTTCACTTCTTCTCGCTGTTCTGGCCTCACGGCACGAACATCTTCCTCGGCGCCTTCGTGGCGATCATCGAGTTCCTGAGCTTCCTCAGCCGCCCGTTCACGCTCGCTATCCGGCTGTTCGCGAACATGACCGCGGGCCATGTGCTCCTGAAAGTGTTCGGCACCTTCGTGGTCGCGCTCGGCTCGTTCGGCGCGCTGCCTTATGTGTTCGGCATCCTGCCGCTCGCGGTCAACGTCGCGCTCTCGGCGCTCGAGGTGCTGATCGCGGTGGTGCAGGCCTATGTCTTCGCGCTGTTGGCGTCGATCTACCTGAACGACGCCGTCAACCTTCACTAACCTCCTCAGAGAAAAGGCTTTATCATCATGGATCCAGCATCGGCAAAGGTGATCGGCGCCGGCCTCGCGGCGATCGGTGCGGGCCTCGCCGCGATCGGCGTGGGCACCATCTTCGGCATGTACCTGCAGGGTGCGCTGCGCAATCCGTCCGCCGACGCGCAGATGGGCGGCCGGCTCATCTTCGGCTTCGCCGTGACCGAGGCGCTCGGCCTCATCGCGGCGGTCGTCGCGCTGGCGCTCGCCTTCAGCTGACGCGGCTCCCCGGCCTCAGGCCGGGGGTCCAGACCCAAAGGCCCGCAATGCCCCAGTTCCACCTCGAAAACTTCGTTCCCCAGCTCGCCTGGCTGACGCTGTTCTTCGCGATCCTCTATTTCGGGATCGTGCGGGCGACGCTGCCGAAGATCGGCGGCCTGGTCGACCGGCGCGAAGCGCAGGTGAAGGGCGATATAGCCGGGGCGGAGACCGCCAAGGCCGAAGCGGACGCCATACGCGCGCGTTATGAGGCGGCGATCGCCTCGGCGCATGGCGAGGCGCAGGCCGCGGTCGCGGCCGCCAAGGCGGACTCGACGCGGGCGACCGAAGCGCGGCTGGCCGAGGCCGGCCAGGTCGTCGACGGCCGGCTTGCCGAGGCGCAGGCGTCGCTCGACGCCGCGCGCGGTGGAGCGATGGCGGAGGTCGAACGCATCGCGGCCGACGCCGCGGTCGAGATCGTCGCCATCGTCAGTGGCCGCCGCCCCGATCCGAACGCTGCGCTCGCGGCCGTGCGCCGGTCCGGCATGTCGGCCTGAGCGGCGGAGAGATACGGATGAACAGCCCCGCCCTTCCCGTCGCCCACAGCTCCGTCGCGGAGGCGCACGGCCCCTATCTGCTCGGCCTCGATGCCGAGGGCTGGGTGTATGTCGGGCTGACCATCTTCTTCCTGATCGCGATCCTCGTCGCCAAGGCGCCGAAGCGCGTCACCGATATCCTCGACCAGCGCATCGCCGACACCAAGCGCGAGCTCGACGAGGCCAAGGCGATCCGTGCCGAGGCGGAAGCGTTGCTGGGCGACGCCCGGGCCAAGCAGGCTGCCGCCGCCGCCGATGCCGGCGCGATCATGGCACAGGCCAAGGAGGAGGCCGCCGGCCTCGTCGCCAAGGCCGAAGACGACGCCGCGACCCTCGTCGAGCGGCGTGGCCGCATGGCCGAGGACAAGATCGCCGCCGCCGAACGTGCCGCCGTCGCCGAGGTCCGCGCCCGCGCGGCGAGCGCCGCGACCGCGGCGGCGACCGCGCTCATCACCGAGGGGCACGATGCCGGCGCCGACAAGGCGCTGATCGACCGCACCATCGCCGGCATCGGTGCGGCGCGGCTTAACTAGGGCCGCCTGACCGTCAGGTCAGGAACGCGACCAGCATGTCCGGGTGCAGCGGCAGCCCGGCGAACCCGGCGACGCTGAACGTCAGCCCGAGCGCCGCCGCCGCCCAGCCGAGTCCGAGCAGCCCCCAGCTCTCGATCAGCGCCGAGATCGCCGTCACCGCCAGCGCGATCGACGAGAAGCCGTCCGACAGGTCGAACTGGTCGTCGCGATAGCCCTGCTTGTCATAGTCGGCCGCCGCCGCCAGCGCCTGCCCCTTCAGCCCCGCCGATTCGTGCTCGTATTTGGCGATCGCCCGCGCGGTGTCCGGGTCGGCCCGGGTGCGCAGCGCGACCTCCTCGACGTGGAGCTTGATGCGGCTCGCCTGATATTCGTTCCAATAGTCGATCTTGGCGGCGGTATCGGCCTGCATCGCCTGGACGATGTTGTCGTCCTTGATCTTGGTCAGCGCCATCGCGATGCTGAGGATCACGACCGTGGTCGCGACCGCGCGGTTCAGCTTGCGGTTGCTCGCCTCGGGAATGTCGGGTGTTTCCATTCGTCGCTCCTGCCGGTGGCGCATCGCGCGCGGACATCCTAGATTCACACGGTGAGCGAGACGACCACCCCCGACCGATTTAATGAAGAGCGCGCGACCTACACGGTGCGCGGCGCCGACGTGCCGGACATCGAGGCGGGCGTCGCCGCGATCCGCAACGTGCTGGCGACGCTGCCGTCGCGCCCGGGCGTCTACCGGATGCAGGATGCGCGCGGCGACGTGCTCTACGTCGGCAAGGCGCGCGCGCTGAAGGCGCGGGTGACCAACTATACGCAGGTCGCGCGCATGCCGAAGCGGCTGTCGCGGATGGTCGCGCAGACCCGCTCGATGACGATCGTCACCACCAGTACCGAGGCCGAGGCCCTGCTGCTGGAAGCGCAGCTGATCAAGCGCTACCGGCCGCCCTACAATGTGCTGCTGCGCGACGACAAGAGCTTCCCCTTCATCCTCTTGCGCACCGACCAGGGCTTCCCGCGGGTCCAGCTCCATCGCGGCGCGCGGCGCATCAAGGGCGAATATTTCGGGCCGTTCGCCGGCGCCGGCCAGGTCCGCAAGACGCTGAACGCGCTGCAGAAGCTGTTCCTGCTCAGGAGCTGCACCGACAGCTTCTTCGCCAACCGCACCCGGCCGTGCCTGCTCCACCAGATCAGGCGCTGCTCGGCGCCCTGCGTCGACCGCATCGGCAAGGACGACTATGCCGAGCTCGTCGGCGACGCGCGCGCCTTCCTCCAGGGCAAGTCGACGCAGGTCCAGCAGAAGCTGGCCGGACTCATGAGCGAAGCGGCGGACGCGATGGATTTCGAGCTGGCCGCGGTCTATCGCGACCGACTTAAGGCGCTCACCTTCATCCAGGGCGCGCAGACGATCCATGCCGAGGGCATCAGCGACGCCGACGTCTTTGCGCTCGCCTGCAAGCAAGGCGTGGTCGGTATCCAGGCCTTCTTCATCCGCGGCGGCGCGAACTGGGGCCACCGTAGCTTCTTCCCCGCGCACACCGCCGACGTGCCCGAAGACGAGGTGCTGGCGAGCTTCCTCATGCAGTTCTACGAGGACGTGCCGCCGGCCCGGCTCGTCCTGCTCGACCGCGCGCTGCCCGAGGCGGAGCTGCTCGGCGAGGCGCTCAGCGAGCGCGCCGGGCGTAAGGTCCAGCTCCGCCAGCCACAGCGCGGCGAGCAGCGCAAGCTGCTCGACCAGGCCAAGCGCAACGCCGAGGAGGCGCTCGACCGGCGGCTGGCCGAGTCGACGACGCAGGGGCGGCTGCTGGCCGAGGTCGGCGAGCTGTTCGAGCTGGCGAGCCCGCCCAACCGCATCGAGGTCTACGACAACAGCCACATCATGGGCACGAACATGGTCGGCGCGATGATCGTGGCGGGGGCGGAAGGCTTCCGTCCCGGCGCCTATCGCAAGTTCAACATCAAGCGGCCGGAAACCGCGCCGGGCGACGATTTCGCGATGATGCGCGAGGTGCTCGAGCGCCGCTTCGCCCGGCTCGAGCGCGAGGATCCCGACCGCAAGAGCGGCGAATGGCCGGACCTCCTGCTGATCGACGGCGGCAAGGGCCAGGTGTCCGCGGTATTCGCCACGATGGAGGAGATGGGCGTCCACGACGTGCCGGTGGTCGGCATCTCCAAGGGGCCGGACCGCAGTGCCGGCCGCGAGCATTTCCATCTGCCGGACGGCCGCGAATCGATGCTGCCCGTGAACTCGCCGGTGCTGTTCTTCCTGCAGCGGCTCCGCGACGAGGCGCACCGCTTCGCGATCGGCGCGCACCGCGCCAAGCGCGCCAAGGCGTTCACCGCCAGCCCGCTCGACGAGGTGCCCGGCATCGGCCCAGCCCGCAAGCGGGCGCTGCTGATGCATTTCGGCACCGCGAAGGCGGTGCGCGGCGCCGGCCTCGAGGATCTGCAGAAGGCGCCCGGCGTGTCGGCGGCGGTGGCGCGGACGGTGTACGATTACTTCCACCCGGGCGGGTGATGGCGTCCTCATCGCTCCGACAGATCTTGTCGGACGTTCGGGGCGACTTCCCCGGGAGAGACGAATCACCCGTCGCGCGACCGTAGCGGCATCGGTTTGAAGGAAAGGAGCTCGAGGAGTCCGCGCTTTCCTACCCGGCGCGAGCGGCGGTATGAAGGCCGCCGGCTCTTTCGATCGTCAAGCATCGCCATCCCGCCGGCCGCCTGCCGGCATTCGCTGCGTTTCCACCGCAACGTAACCGCCGGAAAGTCACAAAAGGCCGTGACCTTCCGCGTCGCGCCGCTGTGACCTTCCGCGGATCGGCGGCCGCGCCCGCCGCCCGCTATGGCGGTTTCGCGCTGCGGGATGCCATCTAGCGCGAACCGCTCTAGAAGGCGCCATGCACATCGCCGCCGAGGCCATCGTCTGCGCCATCCTACCCCACGGCGAGCATAATGTGATCGCGCGGGTG
>CAXTTP010000134.1:310-7623 GCA_964247195.1 uncultured Sphingomonadaceae bacterium | reverse complement strand
GCCGAGCGACCCGGCGACGTTCGACCACGCCGTCTGCGCGGCGCCGGGCGTGGCGAAGGCGCCGAGCTGAATCCGCCAGCGTCCGCCTGCTGCCGCCAGCGCCGGCGCTGCCTTGGGCGGTGGCGGGGCCTTCGCGACGGGCATCTTCGGTGCGACGGGTGGCAACGGCACCGCGGGCGGCACCGGCGCGGCGGGTGCGGCAACGACGGGGGCAAGCTCCCGCGGCCGGCCGCGGGAACGCGGCGGCGCCGACGGTGTGACGCTTGGTGACGGAGCGGGCGGGGCCGAAGCGGGCAGGTCGACCGCGCGGATCGGTGGCGGTGGCGGCGGAGTGGCAGCGGCGACCTGAACCGGCGCGGCCGCGGCGTTCTTGTCGGCGAGGGTTCGCGCGATCGCCACGCCCTGCTGGCGTTGGCCGACCGGAATATATTTGTCCATCTCGGTCAGGCTGTTGGCGGCCTGGGGCAGGCCGGCGGCGGCGGCGCGCATCATCAGCGCGTAGGCGCGCGGCCAGTCCTTGGGCGCGAGGTCGCCGTTGAAGAGCGCGGTGCCGAGGACATATTGAGCGCGCGGCTCGCCGCGCTCGGCGGCTTTCTGGATCCACGGCATCGCCGCCGGCCGGTCGCCGTTCTGGAACAGGATCAGGCCGAGATTGGCCTGCGCCTGCTCATGGCCCTGCCGGGCGGCCTTCTCGTACCAGCTCTGCGCGACGGTGAGGTCCGCCGGCACGCCCCGGCCGAGCTTGTAGGCCTGGGCGAGGTTGAACTGCGCGTCCGGATCGCCGGCTTCGGCGGGATTGCGCCATTCCGCGATCGCCTTGGTGTAGTCGCCGGCTTGCCATGCATCGACGCCGTCCTTGACCGTCGCCTGCGCCCCGCTCGCGAAAGTAGCTGCCGCAAGCGCCGCGCAGCCCAGCGCCGTCCATGAAAATGCGCGCATTCACCCCTCCGCGTCAGCCCGCCAACCTAGGCAGGACTGTTTAACGAGCCGCTAGCGAAAGCCGGACGATACTCGCGATGGCAATGGCGAATCGTCGAACCCGCGTCCGTTAACCACTTCTTAGCGCTGTTCATGGCACCGCGTACACGCAGCGGGAGCAAGTGGGGCGACATGCGGATATTGGCATTGGCATCGCAAAAGGGTGGTTCGGGCAAGACGACCTTGTCCGGCCACCTCGCGGTGCAGGCCGAACGCGCCGGCGCCGGGCCGGTGGTGCTGATCGACATCGATCCGCAGGGCTCGCTCGCCGACTGGTGGAACGAGCGCAAGGAAGAGACGCCCGCCTTCGCCCAGACGATCGTCGCGCGCCTCGCCGCCGATCTCGAGGCGTTGCGCGAGCAGGGCTTCCGCCTCGCCGTCATCGATACCCCGCCGGCGATCACGATGGCCATTCAGGGCGTCATCCAGGTCGCCGAGCTGATCCTCATCCCGACCCGGCCGAGTCCGCACGATCTGCGTGCGGTGGGTGCGACGGTCGACCTCTGCGAACGTGCCGGCAAGCCGCTGCTGTTCGTCGTCAACGCCGCCACCCCCAAGGCGCGGATCACGCACGAAGCCGCCGTCGCGCTCTCGCAGCACGGGACGGTGGCGCCGGTGACGCTGCACCAGCGGATCGACTTCGCCGCCTCGATGATCGACGGGCGCACGGTGATGGAGCTCAACCCGCGCGGCCGCTCCGCGCAGGAGGTCGCCGAATTGTGGACCTATGTGTCCGACCGGCTGGAAAAGAATTTCCGCCGTACCGTGTTCAGCGCGCCGGGTTCGGCGGCCACGCTCGTACCGGTGCGCGCCGCCGCCGGCTTCGGTCGTCGGGTGGTGGGGCAGTAACGCCGCATGACCGAGCAGAGGCCTTTCGCGTCGCTCTCGGCGGGGCTGCTCGCACGCAAGGGCCAGGCGCGCCCGGCGATGCGGCCGCAGGGTTTCGGAACGCGGACGAGCGGGTCGGACGATCTCGGCTGGAACGACATGGGCGCGCTGGCGCCGGTTGCGCCGCCGGTTGAACCGATCCCGGTCGCGGCTCCCGCCGCCGACCCGGCGGCGCAGCGCGCACCGGACCGGCCGATCGTGCCGCTGTCCCGGGCCGGAGATGGCGACAAGGCTGCCTTTACATTGCGCCTGAACGGCGACCGGCATCTCAAGTTGCGGCTTGCCTGCGCGCTTAACAACCGATCCGCGCAACAGATCGTAACCGACGCACTCGACACGTTTCTAGACAAGCTACCCGAACTCGACACGCTCGCCGGGGCGATCCCCGGCGAGACGTGGCGGGCGGGCGCGAAGAAGACCAAGAAGGGGTGAAGACATGAAGACGTCGTTCCTGATCCGGCTGGGCTCGTCGGCATTGCTGCTGGGCGTCACCGCGGTCGGCTGCACCACCGCCAGCGGGCCCGTCGCGCGTGCGTCGGACGGCGTCAACGGCAGCCGCCAGGCGGCGCACGTCGCCCGCGACGCCCAAGCGGCGATCAAGGCGCGCCAGGTCGACACCGCTGTCGCGCTTGCCGAGAAGGCGGTCGCTCTCGCCCCGCGCGAGGCCGGCCACCGCGCCATGCTCGGCCAGGCCTATTTGCTCGCCGGCCGCTTCGCCTCGGCCGAGACCAGCTTCGGCGAGTCGCTGTCGCTCGATCCGGCCCAGCCGCGCACCCGCTTCAACATGGCGCTGGCCCAGATCGCGCTCGGCAAGGGCGAGGCCGCGCGCGCGACGCTCGCGGGCCTGCAAGGCGCGCTGCCCGAAACCGACATCGGTCTGGCGACGACGCTTTCCGGCGATCACGAGGGCGGCCTCGTCCTTCTCGAGCACGCCGCCCACGCGCAGGATGCGGGGCCCAAGGCACGCCAGAACCTGGCGCTCGCCTATGCCATGGCCGGCCGCTGGAACGATGCCCAGGCGGTCGCCGAGCAGGACGTGCCGGCAGATCAGCTGGCGCTGCGGCTCAGCCAATGGTCGCAGTTCGCGCGGCCCAATTCGCCCTGGCAGCAGGTCGCTTCGCTGCTCAACGTGACCGCGTCGGTCGATACCGGTCGGCCGACCGCGCTTGCGCTTGCCGATCCGGCGCCGACGGGCGTGCCGGTCGCGCTGGCCGCCGCCGATGCGTTGCCGGAGCCGGCCGCGTCGGTAACGGTGCCGATCGAGACCGCACCGGTCGAGACCGCGGCCGCCGAGGTGCCGGAGCGCTCGTTCGTGGTACCGGTTGCGCAGACCCGTCCATCCGCGCCGGCGGCGTTCGCCAGCGCGGTCGCCCGCCGGACCGTGGTCCGCCCGGCGCTGCAGCCGGTCGCCGGCGGCAAGTGGGTGATCCAGCTCGGCGCCTACTCGCAGCCGCGCGCGATCAACGCCGCGTGGAGCCGGATCTCCGGCCGGGTCGGCTCGGGCTTCGCGCCGGCGCAGTCGACCTTCGTGCGCGATGCGAACTCGACCTTCTACCGCCTGACGATGACCGGCTTCGGCACGCGCGGCGACGCGCAGGGCATGTGCAGCCAGATCCGGGCCAAGGGCGGCCAGTGCTTCGTCCGTGCCGCTGCCGGCGAACAGCCGATCCAGATGGCGTCGAACCTCGGCACGAAGATCGCGATGCGCTGAGCCCGCGCCGCCGCACCTTTCCGTCCCGCCAAGGGCGGTCAGCCGATCGGCTGACCGCCCTTGATCGTCTTCAGCACCTTGCCCTGTACGGGCATGCCGTCGAACGGGGTATTGCCCGCGCTCGCCGCCATCCGGTCGGTATCGATGCGCCATGGCGCATCGGCGTCAACCAGGATCAGGTCTGCCTCGTCGCCCACACGAAGGCCGCCGCCGGGCACGCCGAGCAGCCGCGCCGGTGCCGCCGAGAGCAACGCGAACAGCCGCGGCATATTAATCAGGCCGTCGCGGACCAGCGTCAGCGCCAGCGTCAGCAGCGTCTCGGCGCCGGCCATGCCGGCCGCGGCGTCGGCGAAGGGGAGCCGCTTGGCCTCGGGCCCATGGGGATCGTGCGCGGAGCAAAGCACGTCGACGGTGCCGTCCGCCACGGCCGCCAGCGCCGCCTTGCGGTCGTCCTCGTCGCGCAGCGGCGGCGATAGCCGCGCGAACGTGCGGAAGCCCGCCACCGCGCCATCCGACAGCAGCAGATGAGCCGGGCTGATCCCACAACTCACCCGGACGCCGCACGCCTTGGCCGCGCGGACGAGCGCGAACGACCGCGCCGTGGTGAGCTGGTGGAAGTGAAGGCGCGCGCCGGTCTCCTCGGCGAGGATCAGGTCGCGCGCGACCGCCATCGCCTCGGCGGCGGCCGGTGCGGCGGGCAGACCGAGCCGGGTCGCGGTCTCGCCGGCGGTGGCGACGGCATCACCGGTGAGGCCGCCATCCTCGGCGTGGGCGATCACCAGCATGTCAAGCGCGGAAGCATAAGAGAGCAGGCGGTGCATCGCCCCCGAATCTGCGATCCAGCGCCGTCCCGTCGCTACCGCGCAGGCGCCGGCGGCCTGCATCATGCCGATCTCGGCGAGTTCGAGGCCGGCGAGCCCGCGCGTCGCCGCCGCGATCGGATGGATCCAGACGTCGGGCTTGCCGGCCGCGGCGGCACGCTGGACCAGCGCCGCCTCGTCGAGCGGCGGCGACTGGTCGGGCATCAGCGCCGCCCGGGTTATGCCGCCGGCGGTGAAGGCGGGGAGGTCGATCGCGAACGAGCCAAGGTCGACGATGCCCGGCGCGACCAGCGCTCCGCCGGCATCGATCCGGTCGGCGCCGGCCGGCAGGTCGATCGTGCCGACCGCCGCAATCCGCCGGTCGCGGATCAGGATGCCGCCCTCGCGCAGCGTGCCGGCGATCGGATCGACGAGGCGCCCGTTGAGGATCGCAAGCACCGGCGCGGGCGTCATGCCCAGCCCTCGACGCCGCGCCGGGCGCGGGTGAGGACGTCGAGGCAGGCCATCCGCACCGCCACGCCCATCTCGACCTGCTCGGTGATCGCGGAGCGCTCGGGATCGTCGGCGACGCTGCTCGCGATCTCGACGCCGCGGTTCATCGGCCCGGGATGCATCACCAGCGCGTCCGGCGCGGCACGGGCGAGGCGCTCGGGCGTCAGGCCGTACAGCGCATGATATTCGCGCGGGGAGGGGACGAAGCCGCCGCTCATCCGCTCGCGCTGGAGCCGCAGCATCATCACCACGTCGGCACCGTCCAGCCCGGCATCGAAGTCGCTGAACGCGGTCACGCCCATCCGCTCGACCGCCGCGGGCATGAGCGTGGGCGGCCCGACGACGCGGACTTCGGCGCCGAGCGCGGTGAGCGCGAGGATGTTCGATCGCGCGACCCGGCTGTGCAGCACGTCGCCGCAGATCGCGACCCTCAGCCCCTCGATCCTGCCCTTGCGCCGGCGGATGGTGAGCGCGTCGAGCAGTGCCTGGGTCGGGTGTTCGTGGCGACCGTCGCCAGCGTTGAGGACCGGACAGTCAACCTTGTCGGCGATCAGCTGGACTGCGCCCGAGGCATCGTGGCGGATGACGAGGACATCCGCCCGCATCGCGTTCAGCGTCACCGCCGTATCGATCAGCGTCTCGCCCTTCTTCACGCTCGACTGCGCCACCGCCATGTTGACGACGTCGGCACCCAGGCGCTTTCCGGCAATCTCGAAGGATAGCAGCGTACGCGTTGAATTCTCGAAGAAAGCGTTGATGAGAGTAAGCCCGGCAAGACGATTGTCGCGCTTCGATGCCGAACGGTTCAGCGCAATCCACTGCTCCGCTTCATCCAGTAGGAAGCGGATCTCCCACGGCTGGAGCCCGTAGATGCCGGTCAGATGGCGATGCGGGAACGGTTGCCCGCCATGGCCGGCGCCGGGGCCGGCGGGTGTGGGGCGGGCGGTGCTGTCGGGCATTAAAGCCTGCCCCTAACGGGATCGCCGCCGAAGCTCAAGCACCCGACGCCAGCGCGTCGATCGCGCCTTGCAGGATATAGGCCGCCGCCAGCTTGTCGACGAGCTCGGCGCGGCGGGCACGGCTGGTATCGGCGGCGATCAGGGTGCGGGTCACGGCTTGGGTCGACCAGCGCTCGTCCCAGAGAAGCAGCGGCAGGCCAAGCGGCGCGAGGTTGCGTGCGAAGGCGCGGACCGACTGGGTACGCGGCGAGTCGCTGCCATCGAGGCTCAGCGGCAGGCCGATGACGAGCCCGCGCACCGACTGGCGCGCGAACAGCACGGTCAACGCAGCGAGGTCGGCGCCGAACTTGGTCCGCCGGATCGTCTCGGCGGGGCTCGCGATCGTCCATTGCGCGTCGCAGAACGCGACGCCGATCGTCTTCGTGCCCACGTCCAGTCCGGCCAGCCGGCCGCCCGCGGGAAGCAGCTCCCGGAAAGCGGCCGTGCCGGCGGCGATCATCGCGTCTGGAAGGCGCGGACCCGCGCCGCCGCATCGGCGCGGATATTGCTCCAGAACAAAGCGTAGTCGAAGACATGGTAGTTGCCGCCGGGTAGCACCAACGCCCCATAACCCTTTGGCGGATCGCCGATCATCAGCAGGCCGCCGTCGCCGCAGCGGGCCGGCACGAGACCGGCGACGAGGTCGGCGCCGGTCATCCCCACGGTCGGCACCAGCGCGCCGCGATTGGCGCCCGCCGGCGCGGCGGCGTCCGGCGTGCCGGTGAGCGGATTGGTGCAGAGCATGGCCGTGCCGCGCCGCGAGCGGCCGGTGAAGCCGGTGCTCGCATCGTAGAGCGCGCGCAGCTGGCGCGGCTCGGCGGGTTCGGAGAAGCTCTGCCAGGACAGGATGCAGCCGGTCGCGGCCGGGCCGGCGCAGGCGGGCAGGCCAAGCGCGGGCAGGTCGGCCGCGAGCGAGATCGGCCAGCCGACGACATAGGCGGCGACGATGCGCCGCGCGAGCGGGGTGCCGGCGATACGGCGGGCGAGCAGGCGCGTGAGATGCAGCGAGCCCTGGCTGTGGCCGGCCAGCAGGATCGGCCGGTCGGCTGGGATCGCGGCCAGGAAGGCGGTGAAGGCGCGATCGACGTCGCGATAGGCGAAATCGAGCGCCGCGTCGGCATCCCGTCCGCGCGTCAGGAACGCGCCCATCGTCGCCTGGCGGTAACGGGGCGCCCAGATCTCGCCGACGTCGTTGAATGCGCTGGCCTGGCTTGCCGCGAACAGGCGCAGCCGGCCGTTGGCCGCGGCATCGTCGAGCGGCGCGTTCCATTGGTCGCTGGCGAGATAGGTGGTCGGCGGGATGTAGAACACCGCCACCGCCGGTGTTCGCGTGGGGACCATGCCGGGCGGTGTCCACAGCGACGGATCGTCGGCCAGGCCGGGGCGCGACAGCCAGCCGGCGGCCGAACGGTAGTCCGGCGCGCC
>CAXTTP010000134.1:0-300 GCA_964247195.1 uncultured Sphingomonadaceae bacterium | reverse complement strand
GGCGAACTGCACCTTCGGCACGAACGCCGCGCGCATCAGCCTGTCCTGGAACAGCGACCAGGTGATGCCGGCGGCGAGCACCAGCAGGATGAGCGCGGCGACGACGTAGAGGAAGCGGCGGGCCGCCAAGCTGTTTCTCCGGTGCGGACCGGCTGCGCCTAGCGGCCGCGCGCGGCATCGGCAATCCGTGCCGGGTTGTCGGCGGCGGGGGGCGATGCTAGCCGCGCTGCCATGTCCGTCGACACCGCCACCGTCCGCCGCATCGCCAGCCTGGCCCGCATCGCCGTCAGCGATGCCGAG
>CAXTTP010000133.1:0-7653 GCA_964247195.1 uncultured Sphingomonadaceae bacterium | reverse complement strand
GATCCATGACCGTGTCGGCCTCGTGGCGCAGGTCGCGCTCGTCCTCGCTCGAGAAGCGCGGGCTGACGATCGGCGCGACCGGACGGCGGGCGGCGGGGAAGCGCGGCGCCGGCGGCGCGGGCGCCTGACCGCAGGCGGCGAGCAGGAGCAGCGGCAGCAGCGCGCGCGGCCGCGCGCGGGACTCAGTCGACATCTTCCACCTCGACGTTCTCGCCCGACACCCGCTGCGACAGCGCGGCCGCCATGAACGGATCGAGATCGCCGTCGAGCACGTCGGACGGCGCGGTCGAGGTGACGCCGGTGCGCAGGTCCTTCACCAGCTGATAGGGCTGGAGCACGTAGGAGCGGATCTGGTGGCCCCAGCCGATATCGGTCTTGCTGGCGGCGGTGGCGCTGGCCTCGGCCTCGCGCTTCTGCAGCTCCTGCTCGTACAGCCGCGCCTTGAGCTGCTTCATCGCCTCGGCGCGGTTCTTGTGCTGCGATCGCTGGTTCTGGCAGGCGACGATGATGCCGGTCGGCACATGCGTGATCCGCACCGCCGAATCGGTGGTGTTGACGTGCTGGCCGCCGGCTCCGGACGAGCGGTAGGTGTCGATCTTGAGGTCCTTGTCGAGCACCTCGATGTCGATGTCGTCGTCCACTTCCGGATAGACCCAGACGCTGGCGAAGCTGGTGTGCCGGCGCGCCGAGCTGTCATAGGGGCTGATCCGGACCAGCCGGTGCACGCCGCTCTCGGTCTTGGCGTAGCCATAGGCGTTCTCGCCCTTGACCAAGAGCGTCGCCGACTTGATCCCCGCCTGCTCGCCGCCATGATAGTCGACCAGCTCGACCTTCATGCCGTGGCGCTCGGCCCAGCGCGTGTACATGCGCTGCAGCATCTCGGCCCAATCCTGGCTCTCCGTACCGCCGGCGCCGGCATTGACCTCGATATAGCTGTTGTTGCCGTCGGCCTCGCCGGCGAGCAGCGCCTGCACCTTGTCCTTCTCTGCGCGCGCCGCGAGCTCGGCGATGGCGGCGATGCCGTCGGCAACCATGCTCGCATCCCCCTCGGCGTCGGCCATCTCGATCAGTTCGAGATTGTCGGCGAGCTCGCTCTCGATCGCGCGCGTCGCGCCGATCGCCTCGTCGAGGCGGCGCCGCTCGCGCATCACCTCCTGGGCCGCCTTGGGATCGTTCCAGAGGCTCGCATCCTCGACCTTGGCGTTGAGCTCGTCGAGCCGCCGCAGCGCCCGGTCCCAGTCGAGGAAGCGGCGGAGCAGCGCGAGCGCATCGTTGATCTGGTCGACATGGGCCTGCGCTTCGGCGCGCATCATATTTCTCCAGCAGTCCCGGCAACGGGAGTGCGGCAGTTAGTAGATACCCCCCTGCCGGGCAAGGAAGTCGCTTTCGCCGGCGCGGCGGCGGGCGGGCGCGGCGGCGTCCTCGGCGCGCTTGGCGATCTCCTCGCGGCGGATCGTGCGGCGCGGCTCGCTCTCTGGCTTGAACGCCTCCCAGATCACCGCCGACTTAGGGTCGTCGCCGGGCCAGGCGCCGAACACGCGGCGGCCGCTCTTGCGGTCGATGCGGACCATGCGGATGCCCGGCGGCGCCTTGAACGGCACGATCGGCATGTCCTTCATCACCGTCGTCGCGAACTGCTTGAAGATCGGCGCGGCGAGCGTGCCGCCCTGCGCGTAGCCACCGAGCGGGCGGGGCGAATCGTAACCCATATAGACCCCGGCGACGAGGTCGGGCGAGCCGCCGACGAACCAGACGTTGGTCGGGCCGGTGGTGGTGCCGGTCTTGCCGAACAGCGGCCGGCCGAGATCGCGCAGGGTCTGCGCGGTACCGCGCTGGATCACGCCCTCCATGATGTGGACGACCTGGTAGGCGGTGAGCGGGTCCATCAGCTGCTTGGTACGCAGCGGCGGCCGCGGCATCGGCTTGCCGTCCCAGTCCTTCGCGTTGCAGCCCTCGCAGGGGCGGGTATCGGCGCGGAAGATCACCTTGCCGGCGCGGTCCTGCACATAGTCGATGAGGCTGGGCTTCAGCTCCTTGCCGCTGTTGGCGAGCATCGCATAGGCGTTGACCAGGCGGAGCACGGTGGTGTCGCCGGCGCCGAGCGCGATCGCCAGCACCGGCGGGTAGGTGCCGATGCCCATCGTCTGCGCCGTGCGGACCACCTTTGCCATGCCGGTCTGCGAGGCCGCGCGAACCGTCATCAGGTTGCGCGACTGCTCGACGCCCCAGCGCATCGTCTGCGGTCCGGCGTTCGCGCCCGAGAAGTTCTTGAAGCATTTCTGGCCGAGCCGGGCGCCCTGATAGACGCAGAACGGGCCATCGACGATGATCGAGGCGGGCGTCATGCCGGCATCCAGCGCGGCGGCATAGACGAACGGCTTGAAGCTCGATCCGGGCTGGCGCAGCGCCTGGGTCGCGCGGTTGAACGCGGCGCCGCGCGCATCGAAGCCGCCCTGCATCGCCAGCACCCGCCCGTCGTGCGGGCTCTCGACCACCATGCCACCCGAGATCGCCGGGATGTTGCGCAACGTCCAGGTTCCGCCCTCGCGCTTTACCGCGATCACGTCGCCGGGTTTGAAGAAGTCGTAGGCATGGCCGCCGATGCCGCGCTTCGGCGCCGCCGCCGCCCAGGCCGGCATCTCGCCCGTCGAGCCGTCGGCGAAGGCGAGGTCGACGCTTCCGCCCGACTTGCCCGTGACGACGGCGGCGCGCCAGTCGCCATAGCCGACGCCGATGTTCGCGGCGGTGAGCGCGCGCGCCCAGCCCGGTCCCTCCTCGAGCTGCGCGATCGGGCCGCTCCAGCCCTTGCCATGGTCGTAGCGCACCAGGCCGTCGCGCAGTGCCGTCTCGGCCGCTTGCTGGATCGCCGGATCGAGCGAGCTGCGCACCCACAGGCCGCCCGAGTAGACGCTGTACGGCCCGTCCTTGGCGGTCTCGCCGAACTTGTCGATGAGCTCGCGGCGGACTTCCTCCATGAAATAGCCGCCGACGTCGTCGCGCGGCGGCAGCACCCGCCCGACCGTGCCGAGCGGGGCGGCGCCGGCCTCGGCGCGCTGCGCGGCCGTGATGTAGCCGTTGAGCTGCATCTGGTTGAGCACGTAGTTGCGCCGTTCGAGCGCGCGATCGGCGTGGCGCTCGGGGCTGTAGTTCGCCGGCGCTTTGGGCAGGATGGCGAGATAGGCCATCTGCGGCAGGGTCAGCTGGTCGACGTCCCGGTCGAAATAGGCACGCGCCGCCGATTGCACGCCATAGGCGTTGCGGCCGAGGAAGATCTGGTTGAGGTAGAGCTCCAGGATCTGCTGCTTGGTCAGCGCATGTTCGATCCGGCGGGCGAGGATCGCCTCGCGGATCTTGCGGCTTACCGAATATTCGTCGCCGACGAGCAGGTTCTTGGCGACCTGCTGGGTGATCGTCGATCCGCCCCGCGCGCGCTCGCCCGAACCCATCTTCGAAACGTAGTCCACGATCGCGCCCGCGAGGCCCGGATAGTCGATGCCGCTATGTTCGAAGAAGGTCTTGTCCTCGGCCGAGATGAAGGCGTGGATCAGCTGCGACGGATATTCGGCGAAGCTGAGCTCGACGCGGCGCTCGCGCGCATAGCTGTGGACGGGCGTGCCGTCATTGGCGCGCACGTTGGTCGGCAGCGGCGGCTGGTAGGTGAGCAGGCTGTCGGCGGACGGCAGCCCGCGCGCGAAAACCAGCCACAGCGACGCCCAGGCGATCAGGAACAGCCCGGCGAGGACGGCGAGCGCCTTCGTCCAGCGATGCGCCCACAGCCGCGCGAGCACGTGCAGCGCGGCGGCGCCGTCGCGGCGCAGGCGGAAACGCGTCTCGCTGCCGGGTGGGTTGGCCATGACCGGCCGCCAGATAGCAGCTTTGCCGGCCTTTGGAAGCGGCAGCTACGGCGTGGCAAGCCGCCGGGCGAAGTGGGTCTCGACGGCGCGGCGCACGCCGATCGCGATGTTTCGCTGATATTCGGGGGAGAAGAGCAGCCTCAGGTCGCCATCGTTCGAGATGTAGCCGGTCTCCAGCAACACCGAGGGCACGTCGGGCGCCTTCAGCACGATCAGCCCGGCGAAGCGATGGAAGTCGGTCTTGAACGGCACCAGCGGCGACATCTCGCGCTGGAGCAGCGAGGCGAAGACCGAGGAGACGTTCATCGTCTCGCGCTGGGCAAGATCGATCAGGATCGAGGAGACGTCGTTATTCTCGCCGCCGAGGTCGACGCCGTTCAGCACGTCCGCCTTGTTCTCCTTGGCGGCGAGCTGGGCGGCGACGCGGTCGGAAGCGACCTCGGAGAGGGTGTAGACGGTGGCGCCGCGGGCGCTGCCGTTCGGGGCGCTGTCGGCATGGATCGAGATGAACAGGTCCGCCTTCAGCCGCCGCGCGATCTCGCGCCGGTCGCCCAGGATCAGGAAGCGGTCGTCGTTTCGCGTCATCGCCACCCGCACCCGGCCGGAGCGGACCAGCTCGTCGCGGATCGCGCGCGCGATCGCCAGCGCCGCATCCTTCTCGCGATAGCGGCCGTCGGCGGACAGCGAGCCCGGATCGTGGCCGCCATGGCCGGCATCGAGGACTACCAGCGGCCGGTCGGGACGGCGCGTGCCGCTGATCTGCGGCCGTGGCGGCGGCATGCGCCCGGCGGGCGACTCGAGCGGAACGGTCACCGCCTGCGTATCGCGCCCGAACAGCGATCCGGTGCGGAAGCCGAACGGCGGCCAGAAGCTCTGGCGAACCGCCTTCGTCGCGGAGAAGAACGCGGCTTGGGTGACCGGCTCGAGGGCGATCGTCAGCGAGCGCCCGTCCTCGCCGAAGCTGCCTCGCGACACCAGCGCTGGCCGCACCAGATCGAACACGATGCGGGCGGTGGCGGGGCCATATTGGCCCTGGCGGGTTTGCCGGACCAGCCCGCCGGAGGCTGTCGCCCCGCCTGCCTGGGCTCCGCCGACGTCGATCGCGATACGGTTGGGATCGCCCAGCAGGAACGCGCTGGCGCCCTCGACGGCGTCGTCGAAGCGCAACGTGATCCGATCGGCCGCGACGTCGACGCCGCTCACCACCGCGGCATCGAGCGGGGAGAGACCGAACAGGGCGGTCGAGATCAGGGCGAGCACATAAGGCACGCCCCTACCCTGCCGCCCCGGCATGCTACCGGTCCAGCGCAAATCCGTCAGCCTTAATATGGGGAAAACCAATCGATGCGCGTGGGTAGGCCTGCCGGCATCAAATCCCGGTGAAGTCTTTGGGTTAACCTCGCGTTTACCACTTTGGCCTAGCCATGGGTCTGCGGAGCTTTCGGTTGCCCCTCGGTTCCCCGGCTGCTACCAACATCGATCAGCGGCGGACGATCGCGGAAGCGCGTCATCGTCATCCGTCTTGCTGCCGGCGCGTTTGCCGCCGGACTTCTAGGTTGACGCTTCATGATCCGTTTCGCCCCGACCTCCGATCGCACCCTGACGGGTCGCGGCGCGTGGGTTCGGGCGCTTTCCCCGGCGTACCGCGCCGGGGGCGGGCGTGCAGCGGACGCAGGGCCTATTATCTCAACCCGGACGAACGTGGCGCCCCGGCCTTGGCCCGGCGCCCTGTCCCACAGCTATCGCGCGCCTCCCCGCCTTGCGGCGGCACGGATGCGCGCTCGGAGAATCACTGATGACAATGCGCATGTTGATCGACGCGCGCCACCGGGAAGAGACCCGCGTGGCGGTGGTCAAGGGTAACCGCGTCGAGGAGTTCGATTTCGAGTCCGCCGAACGCAAGCAGCTCAAGGGCAATATCTATCTCGCCAAGGTGACCCGCGTCGAGCCGTCGCTGCAGGCGGCGTTCGTCGACTATGGCGGCAATCGCCACGGCTTCCTCGCCTTCTCGGAAATCCACCCGGATTATTATCAGATCCCCAAGGAGGATCGCGAGGCGCTGCTGCGCGAGGAGGCCGAGCACGCCGCCGAGGAAGAGGCGCTGCGCGGCGACCATGACGATGACGAGTCGCTTGGCGACGAATCGCACGGCGACGACGAAGGCGAGGATCTCGTCGAGCAGATCGAGCGCTTCGACGACGAGGACGCGCACGAGCCCCACGATGCCGTCGACGATGGCGACCACGAGCATGACGAGGATGCACCGCGGCCGTCGCGGAGCACCGGCGGCCGTGGCGAGGACAATGCCGTCGAGGGCCTGCGCCAGCGCCGTATGGCGCTTCGCCGCCGCTACAAGATCCAGGACGTCATCCGCAGGCGGCAGGTGCTGCTGGTCCAGGTCGTCAAGGAGGAGCGCGGCAACAAGGGCGCGGCGCTCACCACCTATCTGAGCCTCGCCGGCCGCTATTGCGTGCTGATGCCGAACACCAGCCATGGCGGCGGCATCAGCCGCAAGATCTCGAACGCGGCCGACCGCAAGCGGCTGAAGACGATCATGGCCGATCTGCAGCTGCCGTCGTCGATGGGCTGCATCGTCCGCACCGCCGGGCTCCAGCGGACGCGGACCGAGATCAAGCGCGACTTCGACTATCTCGCCCGCCTCTGGGACGAGATCCGCGAGAATACGCTCAAATCGTCCGCGCCGGCGCTCGTCCATGCCGACAGCGACCTGATCAAGCGCGCGATCCGCGACATCTACAATCGCGACATCGACGAGGTGATCGTCGAGGGCGAGGAGGGCTTCCGGCTCGCCCGCACCTTCATGAAGCTGCTGATGCCGAGCCACGCCAAGAAGGTGCAGCCCTATGTCGACGCGGTGCCGCTGTTCCAGCGCTTCGGCGTCGAGGAGCAGCTCGCGGCGATGTACCAGCCGCTCGTCCAGCTGAAGTCCGGTGGCTATCTGGTGATCAACCCGACCGAGGCGCTCGTCTCGATCGACATCAACTCGGGCCGCTCGACGCGCGAGCACAATATCGAGCAGACCGCGCTCAACACCAACCTCGAGGCCGCCAACGAGATCGCCCGCCAGCTTCGCCTGCGCGACATGGCCGGGCTGGTGGTGATCGACTTCATCGACATGGAATCGAGCGGCAACGTCCGCAAGGTCGAAAAGGCGATGAAGGGCGCGCTCGCCAATGATCGCGCGCGTATCCAGGTCGGCCGGATCTCGTCGTTCGGGCTGTTCGAGATGAGCCGCCAGCGGCTGCGCACCGGTGTGCTCGAGGCATCGACGCGGACCTGCCCGCACTGCGAAGGCACCGGCCTGGTCCGTACCGCCTCGTCGGCCGGCCTCTCGGCGCTGCGCATGATCGAGGACGAGGCGGCACGCGGCCGCGGCTCGCTCCTGTCGCTGCGCGCATCCCAGGAGGCGGCCTTCTACGTCCTCAACCGCAAGCGCATCGAGCTCGGCGAGATCGAGGATCGCTACGGCGTGCTCGTCGAGGTGGTGCCCGACGGCACCATCGAGGGCGCGCGGATGGCGGTCACCAGCGAGGGGCCGCCGCCGGCACACGCGCCGCGCCTGCCGGCACCGATCGCGTACGACTTCGACGACGAGGACGTGCCCGAGGAGGAAGAGGAGATCGAGGAGGCGGAGGTCGAGGACGTTCCGGAGCCGCGCGCCCGCGAGAGCGAGCGGACCGAGGGCGACGAGATCGGCGCCGATGGCCGCCGCCGCCGTCGTCGGCGTCGCCGGCGCGGCGGTCGCCGCGAGGAAGGCGACGAGGCGCCCCGCGAGGAG
>CAXTTP010000132.1:0-7665 GCA_964247195.1 uncultured Sphingomonadaceae bacterium | reverse complement strand
ACATGCCGACCGCATGGACCTCGTCGAGGTAGGTCAGCGCATTGTAGCGGTCGGCAAGGTCGCAGATGGCGTGGATCGGCGAGACGTCGCCGTCCATCGAATAGACGCTCTCGAATGCGATCAGCTTAGGCACCCCGGCCGGCGCGGACGCGAGCAGCTCCTCGAGATGGTCGAGATCGTTGTGGCGGAACACCCGCTTCTCGCAGCCGGAATTGCGGATCCCGGCAATCATCGAGGCGTGGTTGAGCTCGTCGGAGAAGATGATGCAGCCCGGCAGCAGCCGGGCGAGCGTCGACAGCGTCGCGTCGTTCGAGACATAGCCGGAGGTGAAGATCAGCGCGGCCTGCTTGCCGTGCAGGTCGGCCAGCTCGTGCTCGAGTTCGATATGATAATGGGTGTTGCCGCCGATGTTGCGGGTACCGCCCGAACCGGCGCCGACATCGTGCAGCGCCTCCTCCATCGCCGCGATCACCTTCGGGTGCTGGCCCATCGCGAGATAGTCGTTCGAGCACCAGACCGTGATCGGCTTCGGGCCGTTATGGCCGGCGAAGCAGCGCGCGTTCGGAAAGGCGCCCTTGTTGCGCAGAACGTCGATGAAGACGCGATAGCGGCCCTCGGAGTGGAGCCGGTCGATCGCCTGGGCGAAAACACGCTGATAGTCCAAAGACGATGACTCCCCGTGACGCGCGGGCTTTTACGCGCGCGCGTTCGGTGAGGCTAGTGCAAACCATCGCAACCTCCCGATCGTCACAGGCTGTCGATCCGGGACAGGCCGAACCGCGCCAGGCCCGCGCGCAAGCCGCTGGCGATGTTCGCGTTTCCCGTGAACACCGCGACGCCAGGCGGCGTCGCCTCCGGCCACTCCTGACCGCGCGTGAGATGGGCGACGCGGCGTGCTATGCCGTCGCCGCCGTGGGTGAACATGACAGGGCGCGGAAACTGCCCTTGCAGCTCGTCGGCGAGGAGGGGAAAATGCGTGCAGGCCAGCACAACCGTATCCATGTCCCGCGCCTCGGGATGGAGGAAGAGCGGCGCGATCGCCGCGCCGACGTCGTCGCCGTCGATCGCTTCGCCGCGCAGCTTCGCCTCGGCGAGCTCCACCAGCCGCGCCGAGCCGTGGCGCAGCACAATGCAGTCGGCGGCGAACTCGGCGGAGAGCCGGTCGACATAAGGCTGGCGCACTGTCGCCTCCGTGCCGAGGACGCCGATGACGCGGGTTCGCGAGTGTTCGGCGGCGGGCTTGATCGCCGGCACCGTGCCGACGACCGGCAGGTCGAGCGCGCCGCGCACCGCCGCCAGCGCGATCGTCGAGGCGGTGTTGCAGGCGATCACGATCAGGCGCGGTCGGTAGCGCTCGACGAGCCGGCCGAGCAGCGCCGGCACCCGCCCGGCGATCTCCGCCTCGCTGCGCGTGCCGTACGGGAAGCCCGCATCGTCGGCGGCGTAGACGATCGGCGCGCCCGGCAGCAGCGCGCGGGTCGGTGCCAGCACCGACAGGCCGCCCACCCCGGAATCGAAGAACAGGATCGGCCGCGTATCGCTCATCGCCGCGCCGACTTAGGATCGGGATGCCGGACGCGCAATCGTCGCCCCGCCGCGGGGGTTGATGCTAATTGTTGCGGTGGCCGCGCAACGAGCTATTATCATCCTCGTGCGGGGGCAGATGCGTGATCGCTGAAGGCTGGATCGGCGCGGCGATCGTACTGGTCGGCGGCTATCTTATCGGCTCGATTCCGTTCGGCGTGATCGTGACGCGGCTGGCCGGAGCGGGCGACCTGCGCAGCATCGGCTCCGGCAATATCGGTGCGACCAACGTCCTGCGCACCGGCCGCAAGGGCCTGGCGGCGGCGACCCTGCTGCTGGACATCGCCAAGGGTGCCGTGACGGTGCTCGCCGCCGGCGCGCTCTCGCCGGACTATGCGCCGGTCGCCGCGGTCGCGGTCTTCCTCGGCCATGTCTATCCGGTCTGGCTCGGCTTCCGCGGCGGCAAGGGGGTGGCGACGATGCTCGGCATCACGCTCGCGATGCTGTGGCCGGCGGGGCTGGCGTTCGTCGCCGTCTGGCTCGCGGCGGCGCTGGTCAGCCGCTATTCCTCGATCGGCGGCATGGCGGGTGCGGTCGCGGCGCCGGTCGCGGCCGCGCTCATCGGCGAGTTCGGGCTCGTGCTGCTGTTCCTCGCCTTCGCCCTCGTCGTGCTGTGGCGACATCGCGGCAATCTCGAGCGACTGCTCGACGGCACCGAGCCTCGCATCGGCGCCGGCGGCAGGGCGGGCGGACTTGGCTGACGCGGACGATGCCGACGGTGCGCGCGCGGATCGCATTGCCCGGCTGCGGCTGATCCGCACTCCGGGCATCGGCCCGGTCAGCTACGCCCAGCTCCTCGCCCGGTTCGGCTCCGCGGCGGCCGCGCTCGATGCCGTGCCCGATTTCGCCCGGCGCGGCGGCGGCCGGGCGCCGGCGCTCGCCCCGCAGGCATCGATCGAGCGCGAGATGGCGACGGTCGAACGGCTCGGCGCGCGTTACCTGTTCCGCGGCCAGGGCATCTATCCGGCGCTGCTGGCGGAGATCGAGAGCGCACCGCCCGTGCTGATCGTCTCGGGTCGGTTCGGCCTGTTCGATCGTCCCGCGGTCGCGATGGTCGGCGCCCGCAACGCGTCCGCCGCGGCGGCGCGCTTTGCCCGCCAGCTCGGCCGCGAGCTGCCGATGCCGGGCTGGTCGTCGTCTCCGGGTTGGCGCGGGGCATCGACACCGCGGCGCATCAGGGCGCGCTGGAGGGCGGCACGATCGCCGTCATCGCCGGCGGCATCGACATCCATTACCCGCCGGAGAACGAGCCGCTGCAGCGGACGATCGCCGCAGATGGTCTGCTCGTCGCCGAGCAGCCGCCCGGCGTGGAGCCGCAGGCGCGCCATTTCCCCTATCGCAACCGCATCATCGCCGGGCTGGCGCAGGGCATCGTCGTGATCGAGGCCGCGCCTAGATCGGGTTCGCTGATCAGCGCGCGCTACGCCGGCGAATATGGCCGCGACGTGATGGCGGTGCCGGGCTCGCCGCTCGATCCGCGCGCGCAGGGCTGCAACCAGCTGATCCGCGACGGCGCGACGCTCGTCCAGAGCGCGGCCGACGTGATCGAGGCGCTCGGGCCGATCCATGGCCGGCCGGTCGCGCAGCCGCCGTCCCGCTATGCGGCGGCGCCGTTGGCGATGGACGCCAGCGCACGCGATCGCGCGACCGTGACCGGCCTGCTCGGGCCGACGCCGGTCCCGGTCGACGAGTTGATCCGGCAGTCCGGCATCGCGCCGGCGATCGTCCAGACCGTATTGCTCGAACTGGAGTTGGGCAGCCGGCTGGAGCGGCACGCCGGTGGCAGGGTCAGCCTGATCGCCTGAGCCCGCGCTCTCGCTAGAGCCCCGGGAACAGCCGCCAGGCCGCGCAGAGCGCCGCAACAAGGATAGCGGGCGCTGCCGCCAGCACTAGCCGCGAACGGGCGACCGGCGCGCCATTGGCGATATCGCTGGCGGCCAGCGCGGCGGCAATCGCGGTGCCGGCGATCGTCCAGAGGTGGTAGCGCAGCTCTGCGGCGACGCTGAACACGATATAGCCGAGCCCATACAGCAAAGCGGAGAGCGCCACGGGCGCGATGATCCTGCGCGAGGGCAGCCGCGGCGCCAGCGCCAGCGTGCCGAGTGCCACCGCCATCCACCAGATCGGCCAGCCGAGCGGGCTGTGCGCGCTGAGCAACGCCGCGCCGTCAATCAGCCGCTGGATCGGGCCGGGCGTGATCCGATAGTTCCAGTCGTTCGGCGCCGACTGGTCGGTCACCGGCCGCTCGACCTCGTCATGGACGAGGAAGCGGCTGTTGATGTTGAAGTGCGCCAGCCGGTGCGTCGCATAGGCGATCGGATGGTGGACGATGGCATTTATCCAGAAGCGGTAGGGGCTGACGCCGCTCGCCTTGAACGCCCGGCCGACGCTCTCGAAGCCGATCTTGCAAGGCGCTTCGACCCACCAGCTATAGGGATCCCATTTCACCGGCGAATAGCAGCCCTGGTTGATCGCGACAGGATCGGCGACCGGCTGGCTCGGAAAGGCATCGATCCCGCTATGGTAGGTGATGCCTCCGAGATCGAAGATGATCAGCGACAGCTCGACGCCGCTCTTGGTGGCGCCGACGAGACGGTTGGCGACCGGCATCGCGGCGACGAGTGCGGCAGTGGCGATCGCCACGCTGAGCGCGAGCCGCCGCGGCCTGTCGCGCCAGCCAAGCGGCAGCAGCGCCACCAGCAGCGGGAGGCAGGCGAGGAAGGCATTGAAGCGCAGCGTCGAGGCGCACAGCAGGAGCAGGACACCCGGCACGGCCGTTCGCCACCGGCGCTCGGCTCCGCTCCATGCCAGGAGCCCGGTGGCGCTCAGCAGCGCGCCGGTCATCAGGCAGTCCTTGAGGACCGCGCCCATCAGCGCCATCGCCAGCGGCAGCAGCGCGCAGGCGGCGAGCGCCGTCGCCAGTCCGCGCCGCTGCGTGCACCAGGCCCGCGCCGCGAGGAGCGCGTAGCCGCCCCAATAGAGGCCGAGCTGGACCAGCAGCATCGGCCCCGGGCCGTCGTGGATCGGGACGAGCTGGCGCCACAGCCACTCCATCGCCGGCGGGTGCCAATCGTCGAATTCGCCGCTCAGCGCCTGATCGTACTGGCGGACCGCGTCCCACGTCATGATGCCGGGCCAATAGGCCGTGGCCTGCGCGATCGCGACGACGAGCAGCGCCGCGCCGAGGAACGCCATTGACCAGCCGAGGCGTCTCCGCGTGCTCATCCCTTGGGTATATGCTCGGCGGGCAGGTCGAGCCGAACCTGCTCCCACCCGCCGCCGAGCGCCTTGTAGAGCGAGACGATGTCGCGGCGGAGCATCCCCTCGCTCTGGGCGAGCTGGTCGCGCTGGTTGAGCGCGGCCTGCTGCGCGTCGAGGACGGCGGTCAGGTCGACGAGGCCGGTGGCATAGCGCGCACCTACCGACTTCACCGCATCGTCGGCATCCTTCGCGCCACCCTTCAGCGTCTCGTTGCGGCGCTGCTCGCTGGCGACGCGGACCAGCGCATCCTCGACGTCGCGCAGCGCCGAAAGCACGGTGCGCTGATAGTCCAGATAGGCTTGCCCGGCCGCCTCCCGCCGGCTCGCCACCTCGGCGCGGCGTCGTCCGAAATCGAGCAGCGGGAAGGTGATGCCGCCCATGCCGGTAAGCTGCAGGCTGTCGCCGGTGAAGAGGTTGGCGAGGCTGGTCGAAAGCAGCTCGGCCATGCCGGTCAGGTTGAAGCGGGGATAGAGGTCGGCCACCGCAACGCCGATGTCGGCGGTGGCGGCGGCGAGGTTGCGTTCGGCGGCGCGGATGTCGGGCCGGCGGCGCAGCAGCTCGGACGGCAGGCCGGGCGGCACTGCCGGCGGCGCGGGCAGATCCGGCCGGCGCGCGGAGAGCTCGACGAACATCGCATCCGGCGACTTGGCGAGCAGCACGGCGAGCGCGTGGATCTGGATCGCCTGTTCGGCGACGATCGGGTCGAGCGTCGCCTGCGCGGTCGCGAGCTGGGCGCGCTGGCGGGCGGTGTCGCCCTCGGGCACAAGGCCCACTCGCGCGGTGTCGCCGAGCAGCTCCAGGCTGCGCTTCTGGCGGGCGATCTCGGCACGGGCGACGTCCTCGCGATGCTGGGCGAGGCGGAGCTGGAGATAGGCGTCGGCAACCTCGGCGACGAGGCTGACGCCCGCATCCCGCCCGTTCCACAGCGCCGCCTCGGTGCGGGCGCGCGCACCCTCCAGCGAGCGACTGGCGCCGCCGAAGATATCCAGCTCCCAGCTCGCGTCGAAGCCGACGGCGTAGGTGGTGATGCCGCCGCCGGGCGGGGCAATGCCGCCCGCGCCGGCACCGCCGCCAGCCGAGCCGCCGCCGAACAGGCTCGTCAGCGAGGAGAGGCCGGCATTCTTGCTGAACTGGATACGGTTGGCGTTGGCGGTGGCGTCGATCGACGGCAGCCCGCGCGCGCGCGCCACCGTCTCCTGGGTGCGGGCCTGGCGGATCCGCGACGCCGCGGTCCTGATGTCGAGGCTGTCGGCGAGCGCGATCGCGACGAGCCGGTCGAGCTCCGGATCGCGATAGGTCTTCCACCATTGCGCGAGATCCGCATCACCGGTCTTCGGCAGCGCGGCACCGACGAATGCCGGCGGCACGTCCGGCTTCGGTGGTGCATAGTTCGGGCCGACCGTGCAGCCGGCGACGAGCAGGACCGGGAGGAGACCAAGCCGGCGCATCAATGTGCCGCCCCCTTCGCTGGCCGCAGCAGGAGGGCAAGTGGCGCGATCGTGAAGACGAAGACCATGAAGGCGTGGAACACGTCGATATAGGAGAGCATCGCGGCTTGCTGCTGCACCTGCTGGTATATTCCCGCCACGCCCGCGCTCATGTCGCCGGCAACGCCGCCCAGCGCATCGTTGAAGCGGCCGAGGCCCTCGCTATAGCTCGGATTGAGCGGGTTCAGCCCCTCGACGAGCTGCATCTGGTGAACCTGCTGACGCGTCTGCAGCATGGTCTGCGCCGTCGAGATGCCGAACGTGCCGCCCAGGTTGCGCGCGACGTTCAGCAGCGCGGACGCCTGGTTGGTCTGGTTCGGCTTCAGCCCGACATAGGCGACCGCGTTTATCGGCACGAACAGGAACGGCAGCGCCATTGCCTGGAACAGCCGGGCCTCCGCGGCATCGCCGAACGAGATGAGGCTGTTGAGGTGGGAGAGGTTCCACAGCGCCAGCGCCTGCACGATCAACGCCGGGAACAGCAGAAAGCGTGTATCGACCTTCCCGGTCAACACCCCGACCACCGGCATCACCACGATCGTCGCGATGCCGCCGGTGGTGAGCGCTAGCCCGGCTCTCGTGGCCGTGTAGCCGAGCACCTGCTGAAGCATCTGCGGGATCAGCTGGGTGGTGCCGAACAGGATCACGCCGGTGGTGAGCATGAAGAGGATCGTGATCGAGAAGTTGCGGCTCGCAAACAGCCGCAGGTTCACGATCGGCTCCTTGTGGCGCAGCTCCCACACGATCAGCGCGACGATCGAGATCGCCGCGGTCACCGCGGTGGCGATGATGAACGGGCTGTCGAACCAGTCGTCGCGCTCGCCGCGGTCGAGCGTCACCTCGAGGCAGCCGAGCCCGAGCGCGATCAGTGCAAAGCCGATATAGTCGACCCTCAGGCCGCCCTTCAGCTTCTTCTTGCGCTCTTCGACCAGCAGCTTCGGCTCGCACACGAAGACGTTGACGAGCAGCAGCGAGACGATGCCGACCGGCACGTTGATCAGGAAGATCCAGTGCCACGAGGCGTTGTCGGTGATGTAGCCGCCCAGGGTCGGCCCCAGCACCGGGCCGACGACGACCACGATCGCATAGGCGGCGAACGCCTGGCCGCGCTTCTCGGGCGGAAAGGTATCGGCGAGGAAGCTCTGCTCGGATGGCGCGAGGCCGCCGCCGCCGATGCCCTGCAACACCCGCGCGAACACCAGCATGCCCAGATTGGGGGCGAACCCGCAGAGCAGCGAGGAGAGCGTGAACAGCGCCACCGAGATCATGTAATAGCGCTTCCGGCCGATCACGTCGGCAAGCCAGCCCGAGATCGGGATGATGATCGCGTTCG
>CAXTTP010000131.1:5348-7784 GCA_964247195.1 uncultured Sphingomonadaceae bacterium | reverse complement strand
CGCCGCACCCGCGCGAGCACCGCCATCGCACGCTGATGCTCGCTCAGGCGCAACGCCGCCCGCCGCCTCACGCCGCGCCGGATCGTGCGCAGGACATCGCGACCGCTCAGCTTGCCCAGCACCGGAGCACCGAAGCTGAACAATGTCGCCGGCCGCAGCCAGCGCAGCCGCAGGATCACCTGATCGATCCCCGCCGAGGGGAAATAGCCGCGCAGCAGGATGCCCGGGGTGGTCGACACGGCCACCACCTGGCCCATGTCGATATCGCCGACGAAGCGGCCGTAGCGCGCGATCTGGGTCTGGGTGAGGCCGGTCAGCGCGAAGCTGTAGTCGGCCTGCCCGGTGCGGGCCGCGACGGCGGCGAAGAACTCCTCGACCGCCTCGTGAAAGCCGGCCCAGCGATAGACGAGCTTGGACAGGCGCACGCTGGCGCCGACGACCAGACCGTCGATCAGCTTGTCGACGAGGTGGGTCTTTTGCACCCACAGCTCCACGCCGCGCGGGACGAACTCGACCAGCGGCAGCGCCGAGCGGCCCTGGCCGATCGATACGCCCGCGCTCCAGAAGGCGTTGCGCAGCGTGATGTCGTCGATGCTGTGGCGGCTCTGGTCGAACTCCTCCATGCCGCGCCGTGGCGCCACGTTCAGCGCGCGCGCGCGGGCGATCACGGTGCGCGCGTCGGCGAGCATCTTCTCGCCGGTCCGCGACAGCGAATTGGGCGTCGACCAGTAGATCGCCAGCTGGCGCCGGACGAGCGCGAAGCGAGCCCCCGAAATCGCGACGCGCAGCCACAAGTCCCAGTCCTCGTTGGTCGACAAGGCCTCGTCGAAGCCGTCGGCGGCGACGATGCAGGCACGCCGCACGAGGAAGCTGTGGATCGCTCCGGGCGGCCCGGACGCGCAGACGTGCGGCGCGTCGCGGTCCAGCGGAAGCGGCGGCACGCGCGCGCTCACCTCGCCCGCCTCGTTCACCCGGTCGTAGCCGCAGGCCACGACGTCGATGGGCTGGCCACAGCTCTTCTCGGGCGCCGCCCGGGCGAGCATCCGCTTGAGGAACTGCGGCAGCACCGTGTCGTCGGCGTCGAGGAAGACGATCCACTCGCCCGTGCTCGCCCGAATCCCAGCGTTACGCGCGCGCGACGCGCCGCCATGGGTGAGATCGACGAACCGGATGCGCGGATCGCGCTCGACCCAGTCGCGCGCGATCGCCGCAGTGCGATCGTCCGATCCGTCATTGATGACGATTGCCTCCCAATCGGTGAAGCTTTGCGCAACCACGCTCGACAAGGTCCGTCCCAGCGTCGATCCGCTTTGATAAGCGGGGATGATGAAGGAGACCGATGCTCTCAATTACCCCCCCTGGCTGTAATCGATGGGACAGGTAAACCCTATCCTCATCTAAATTGATTATGAGAAGCGGGACCTTATCATCGTTATGTCCGGTGTGGACTGCATCTGATCCATAACGGACACGGTCGTCCGCCAATACTTCCACATGTCGGCCGACGCTGTTAGGACCGCAGGACTTGTCCGATCGAAAAGGGTCTTCGATGCGAAGGATCAAGCGACTTTCGATAGCCGTCCTGGCACTGTCCGCAACCAACCTGGCACTCACCGCCTGCGCGAGTTCGGGAATACCGGAAGCGTCCGCCTCACCCGCGGCGCCGGCCCAATATACCCTCGGCCCGGGCGACAAGATCCGGGTGACGGTGTTCGGCGAGACCGCGGTCAACGGCGAATATTCGGTGGGTCCGGACGGCGCGGTGGCGTTCCCGCTGATCGGCAACGTCAGCGCGCGCGGCAAGACGGTGGGCGAGCTCCAGGCGGCGATCACCACCAAGCTGGCCGGCGGCTACATGCTCGATCCGCGGGTCAGCATCGACGTCCTGAACTATCGCCCCTTCTACATTCTCGGCGAGGTCAACCGGCCCGGCCAATATCCCTATTCGGACGGTCTCTCGGTCGCCCAGGCGGTGGCGACCGCGGGCGGATATACCTATCGCGCGAACACCGGCCGGGTCTTCATCCGCCGCTCCGAAAAGCCGGCCGAGGAAACCTATTCGCTGAAAAGCGCGAACCAGGTGTGGGTGATGCCTGGCGACACCGTTCGCGTGGGCGAGCGACATTTCTGATGGCGCGCCACTGATGCCCACGCCGGACGAGGCCGGGCGATGAGCGTCCACACCCAGATCGATCGGCCGCGATCGCGCGCGCTTTTCCGCCTGCGCATGGATTGGGACGCGGCGTTCGTGTTCCTGGCCTTCGCCACGTCGCTGTTCATCCTCGTGCTGCCCAAGGTCGGCCCGAGCATGTTCCTGGCGCTCATCCTCGCGCAGGCCGCCTACCGGCCCGACCGGTTCATGCGCATGCTCGCCCGCGCCGGGCCGATCCTCATCCTTCCCGGCTTTTGCATGCTGTCGAGCGCCTGGTCGTCGGT
>CAXTTP010000131.1:0-5338 GCA_964247195.1 uncultured Sphingomonadaceae bacterium | reverse complement strand
GCTCTACGTCGCCACGCTCTACCTCATGACGGTGCTGATCGGGCTGATCATGGGCAGCGCCGTGGGGGTCAAGTCGTTCCTCTACGGATTGTTCGGAGCGTTCGCGCTCTTCGCCGTCGCGTGCTTCTCGATCGCGCTCGCCGACGGCTTCTTCTGGAGCGGCAGCTTCGGCAGATACCCGCTGGTCGTGATCGCCGGCAGCAAGAACGTGAACGGCGATGTCGCCGCGCTCGGCACGATGATCGCCGCGACCATGCTGGTGTTCGCACTCCGCCGCCGCAATCCGGCCCTCGCGCTGGCGAGCGTCGCCATGATGCTGCTCGAACTGATCCTCGTCCGCGCCGCGCTCTCGACCGGAGCGATCGTCTCAATGTGCGTCGGCATGGCGGTGATCGCGATCCTCACCTTTGCCAGCATCCTGCCGCCGCCCGCGCGGTCGCTCGGGATGGTCGGTGGGCTGCTGTTCGCGGGAACGGCCGCGCTCACGCAGAAGGTCTGGCTCCAGCCGCTGCTCTCCACCATCCTGAAGGCGAGCGGAAAGGACAATACGTTCACCGGCCGCAAATATATCTGGAGCCGGGCCGACATGCTCATCGAGCATCGACCCCGGCTCGGCTTGGGGTTCGGCGCCTTCTGGCAGCCGGGAAACCTGGAGGCGGAAGCGATCTGGCGACGCCTCTTCATCACGAACAGGTTCGGATTCAACTTTCACAATACCAAGCTGGATCTACTGGTGCATCTTGGCTATGTCGGACTGTCCCTGTTCATCGTGATATTTTCCGTTTATGGTGTAATACTCCTGGTGCGGAGCTTGCGTCATCCCGAGCCGGTCGGGATCTTCCTGTTCTCCGTGCTTTGCTATGAAGCGACTCGCATGGGCTTCGAGTCCATCGGTTGCGGCACGTTCCACCATGCCACCTTCCTCCTCTTCGCAGGGCTGGCCTGGGCGACCCGCGCGGGCGAGACCGCGCCGCTCGGGCGGGAGTTGGCGACGCCTCGCCGCGACCGGACCTCGATGATTGGTCGGGGGGCTCCCCGGTTTCTGTCAGGCCGATCCCTGCCAGGCTGAAACCGCGCTACAAGGCGATCCTCACCCCGACGGTGAACTCGTTGCTGTTGAAGGCGATGCTCTTGTTCTTCGAGCCGCGTTCGCTATGGGCGAAATCGGCCTCCAGCCGGACCGATCGGCCGACATAATAGCGCCCACCGAGACCGATCCCGAACTCGCGGCTGCTGGAGCTCAGCCCGGCCGGCTTGATGCCGGCATAGCGTGTGTCGGCGGTCAGGATCAGCCGCCGCAGCAGCTCGTGATCGACCTGCAGCTCGACCTCGTCGCGCAGGTTGCCCGCCGTCACCGGCGAGGTCGTCTCGTCAAGCCGCCGCTGGGCGGTGCCGGTGATGGTGGTGAGCGGCGTGATGTTCCAGCGCAAATTGCCGTAATAGGAAAATCCGTTGACGTTGCGCAGGCGCGGATCGGCATAGTCATAGTTGAGATAGCCAAGGCGCAGCGTCGCGAGGATCAGCGAATTGATCTCGCGCGTCGCGCCGAGCTCGACGCGATAGCCGTCGGCGCTGCGATCGGTCTGCGTAAGCGGGTCGAAACCCACGTCGCCGGGTCGCAGATCGTAGCGCCGCCGCTCGACGGTGGCCTGCACGAATAACTGCGTCAGCTCGCGCAGCAGGAAGCCGGCCTGAGCCGTGCCGCTGTAGAGGGTAAGGTTGCGGAACTTCTGGTCGAATACGGTGCTGCCCACTCGCGCATCCGAATAGCTCAGCCGCCGGACGCGCCCGGAGGCCGACAGGTTGAGGTCGCCGAGCTTCTGCGCGATCGTCAGGTCACCCTGCAGGCTGGTGAACAGTGCGGGGCGCGAGGTCTGGCGAAAGCTGCCGAGGCTGCTGCGGCTTTCCGCGGCACGCTCGAGCGCCATCGTCGCGCTCACCGTCGTATCGGCGGCGAGGTCGTAGCGTCCGTCCGCCTTCAGGCCGAACTGGGAGACGTCCTCGCTGGAATAGCGGGCGTGGATGTCATGTTCGTAATAGGCCCGCGCGTTGAGCTCGGCGTGGCTCATGTCCGACCGGACGGCGACCTCGGGGTGCAGCGTCAGATAGGCGTCGCTTTTGCGGTCGGTGTCGGTCGCGAAGATGTTGTCGCTCAGCGTCGCGTCGGCGGTGACGCTCGGCAGCAGGGTGAAAGCGCCGATCCGCATGCCCTCGCTCAGCTCGTTCTGGCGCTCGCGGTCGGTCACGGTGGTGCCGCGCTCGTCCGCATCCTGCGCTTTGGCCGGCACCGCCGCCATCGCCGCCGCGATGCCGAGCATCGCGCTCGTCAACCTGATCGTTGTCCCCATGACCCTGCCCCCCGCCCCCGCGCCTCCGGCGGCGATCAATTGTGGTAATAGCCCTTGAAGTTCTTCTGGTAGCTGTATGTGTCGGTATGGCCGGTGCTCGCGTAGCGCGTGATGTCGACCTGGGTCAGCGCGATGCCGCTGATCTTCGCCCCGCTGTCGAGCAGGATGTCGATCGTCGCCTCGCAGGCCCGCACCGACGTCTTGCGCCAGCGCGTGATCACCAGCACCCGATCGACGCTGGCGGCAACGACGCGCGCATCGGCGACGCCGAGGATGGGCGCGGTATCGATGATGATGACCTCGAACCGCTGACGAAGGTCCGCGATCAGCCGCGCCATGTTCTCCGAGGTGAGCGGATCGTGCGCGGACGACTGCGGACCGGCGGTGCCGAGCAAATAGAGGCCGGTCGCCTCGTCCTGTACCAGCGCCTCCTCCAGCGAGCAGCGTCCGGCCATATAGTCGTGGAGCCCGTCCGTGCCGCCCAGGCCGAGCAGTTCGCTGGAGCCACGGCGGCGCAGGTCGGCGTCGACCAGCACCGTCGGCGTGCCGCCCATCGCCGACGCACGCGCCAGGCACACCGCGGTGGTCGTCTTGCCCTCCTGCGGCAACGGCGACACGATCGCGACCGCGCGGGCGGCGCCCGCCACCGGGCCGCCGCCGAGCAGCAGAAAGGCGCGCAGCCCGCGAAATGCCTCGGAGAAGTTCGAGAAAGGGTGCGCGACGATATAGTCGTGCGGCGCCTCGGTCGCCTTCAGCTTGCCGAGCGTCGAGGCGAGTGTGGGAACGGCACCCGCGTAGCGCACGCGCAGCCTCCGCTCGACATCGGCCTTGGTGCGGATGCCGCCCTGGAGATATTCGGCGATGCCGATCGCGATCAGGCCGCCGGCCAGGCCGCCCAGCACGCCGAACAGCGCCGCCAGGCGCCGGTTCGGAAAATCGGGCTCCTCCGGCGGTTTCGCAATCTGGGCGACGCGCGTGTCGGCCTGCTGGAGCCCCTGCTGTGCGCTCGTCTCACGGGCGCGGCGCAGGAAGGTCTCGTAGATCGCCTTGGCCGCATCGGAGCGCCGCTGCAGTTCCGCGAGCCCGACCGCGGCGGAATTGTTCGACTGGAGCACGCCGGTCGAGCGCCCGCGGCTCGCCTGCAGCGAGCTGAGCCGCGACGCCGCGACGCGGACCTCCGCGTCGAGGTTGGACAGGATGCGGTCGATCTCCAGCTGGATCTGCGCGCGGACGTCGGCGAGCTCGCTCTTCGCCTTGAGCAGATCGGGATAGAGCGGGCCGTAGCGCGATTCGAGCTGCGCCACCTGCGAGCTCGCCTCCGCCTCGCGCGAGCGCAGCGTGCCGATCGTGCCCGATCCGAGCGCGGCCCCCACGTCGGCGCCGCCGCTGCCCTGGGCAAGCTGCGCACGCGCCGCATCCAGCCGGCCCTGCTTCTCGGCAAGGTCGGCCTGGGCCTGCGAAATGAGCTGGTTGATCGACGAGAGCTCCTGCTCGGCCATCGTCGATCCGGTCGTGCTGATCAGGCCGTGGGCGATCTTGTACTGCTGGAGCGCGGCATCGGCGGAGGTGGCGTTTCGCTCCAGTTGCTGGACGCGCAGTTGCAGCCAGCTGTTGGCGGCGGAGTTGGCCCCGACCTTGGCCTCCTTGTCGGCCGCCACGAACTCCTCGGCGTAGAGGTTGGCGACCTCCGCGGCTTCCTGCGGATCGTTCGACCGGGCGGTCACGTCGATGACGTATGTCGCGCCGGAGCGGGCGATCTCGACCATATCGGAGAGATCGTTAGCGAGTTCCTGTCGCCCGCTTGCGCCCGCCGTTGCCGGATCGGGGTGGCGCTGCGCGTAGCTCCCGGCCACGCGCAAGGCGAGCGCCGGCGACTGCATCAGCCGCACCTCGGTATCGACGATGTCGGTCGTCGACGGCAGGTCGGCCGCCACCTGGACCACGTTGACCACCGTGTCCGCCTTGGGCTGGACGAGGATGCCCGACGCCGCCGAATAGGATGGCACCTGCCGCAGCGTCCAGATCGCCACGGCTGCCACGATCAGCGCGGCGACCAGCAGGAACAGCCGCAGGTTGCGGCGCAGGACCATCCACAGGATGCGCGGGTCGGGAAAGAACTCGCGCCACGATCCACCCGCGCCGCGGACGATGGCCGGAGACTCGTCGTCCATGCTGTCGTGGCTGGTGGTGGCCATCGCCGTATCTACGCTCCGTATCGATCGAACCTGCGGCGGTTCGATCGGGCGCTATAGGAACAGGGGCCGCTGCTCTAAGCGGTGAAAGATCGGGAACGGTGCAGATGTTGCGCCAGCCGGAGCGCCAAGCAGAGGATGGTGAGGGTCGGATTGGCATGGCCGCCGGTCGGCATCACCGAACCGCCGCACACATAGAGGTTGTCGAGCCCGTGGACCTTGAGCTCGCGGTCGACCACGCCGGTGGCGGCGTCGTCCGACATGCGGGTCGCGCCGAGATGGTGATAGCTTTCGAGCATCCGTTCGCCGGTCAGGCCACCGGTGACGTCGAGATCGCACACCGGCTCGGCGGAGCCGAGGCCGAGCGCCTCGATCCAGCCGCCCACCGCGCGGGTGAAGCGCATCGCCGTCGTCCGCTCGAGATCGCCGATCCGCCAGTCGACCGCCGCCTTGCGCAGCCCGATCGCATCCCGCTCATCGCGTAGCAGGATGCGGCTGGCGGGATCCGGCACCTGATCGACGTCGACATGAAGCGAGATCGCCGGACGCGCGATCCGCGGCTCGTGCCCGCGCGCCCGCGCGATCGCAGCGGTGACGAGCCCGTGCGGCCGGGCGATCGCATCCCCGATCAGCGCCCCCCCAAGCGGCGCATAGCGCAGCACCGCCGATGCCCCGAGCAGGCGATGCCGGCGCTGCGCGGCGGCAGGCAGCGCGAAGCCGGCCTCATAATGCAGGCCAGGACGCCGGAAGAGGTTGAAGCGGCGTTGCAGCGCGGCGGCCTGCGCGGGCGTGGCGCTG
>CAXTTP010000130.1:0-7884 GCA_964247195.1 uncultured Sphingomonadaceae bacterium | reverse complement strand
CGCCGACATCAGCGCCATCCAGCGCGACCTCGGCTTCGCGCCAACCACCGCGATCAACGTCGGCGTGCCCAAGTTCGTCGAATGGTATCGGCAGTATCACGGCGCCTGAGAACGGCGCTCAGCCGCCGCGGACGAGCAGGTCGACCACCTCGTCGAGGCTCGCCAACGTCGCGCGGACCAGACCGCGGGTTTCGTCGGTCGGCGGAAGCAGATCGGGGATCATGATCGTCGCCATCCCCGCGGCGGCGGCGGCGCGGACGCCGTTATGCGAATCCTCCAGTGCCAGGCAGTGCGCCGGGCGGGCGCCGAGGCGCTCGGCCGCGAGCAGATACGGCTCGGGCGCCGGCTTCGGGCGGGTCACGGCGTCGCGCGTAACCACGGTCGCGAAATAGTCGAGCAGGCCGGCATGCCGGAGATGCTCGGTCGCGCGCGGGTCGCCCGTCGAGGTCGCGACCGCGCACGGGATGCCGGCGCGGCGGAGATGGTCGAGCAGCCGCACGACGCCGGGCCGCAGCGGCACGCCCTCCCCGCAACGCGCGGCATAGTCCCGCTCGCACTCCGCATAGAAAAGGTCGATCGGGAACTCGCCGCCGAAGCGCGCCACCAGCATGGCCTGACACGCCTCGCGATGGACGCCGACCAGGCTGTGGACGACCGCCTCGTCGATCGCCAGCCCCATCGCCGCGCCGGACGCGAGCAGCGCGTTGCCGAAGAGCCGCTCGGTATCGAGCAGCAGCCCGTCCATGTCGAAGATCACCGCATCGAGCGGACGCGGGACGATCGCGACGTTCGCTTCGCCCGCCGCCATCAGAACAGGCGGTGCACCCAGCCGTGATGGTCGGGCGCATGGCCGCGCTGGATCGCGACGAGCTCGGCGCGGAGGCGCTGCGTGGTCTGGCCGATCGCGCCGTTGGCGATCTCGAACTCGCCGTCCTTGCTGCGGACCTTGCCGATCGGCGTCACCACCGCCGCGGTCCCGCAGGCGAATGCCTCGGTCAGCCGGCCGCTGGCGGCGTCGGCACGCCACTGGTCGAGCGAATAAGGCTCCTCGCGAACCTTGAGCCCGCCGGCCCGCGCCAGTGTGATCAGCGAATCGCGCGTGATGCCGGGCAGGATCGTGCCCGACAGCGGCGGCGTGACCAGCGAGCCGTCCTCGAGCACGAAGAAGATGTTCATGCCGCCGAGCTCCTCGACCCAGCGCCGCTCGACCGCATCGAGGAACACTACCTGGTCGCAGCCCTGCGCGGTTGCCTCGGCCTGCGCCTGGAGGCTGGCGGCATAGTTGCCGCCGCACTTGGCGGCGCCGGTGCCACCCGGCGCAGCACGGGTGAAGTTCTCCGAAACCCAAAGCGTGATGCCCTGGCCACCGCTCTTGAAATAGGAACCGACCGACGAGGCAATGACGATGTAGAGATATTCGGCCGAGGGTTTGACCCCCAGGAACACTTCGCTCGCAAACATGAACGGGCGGAGGTAGAGGCTGCCGCCGTCGATCTCCGGCATCCACTCGCGATCGATCTCGACCAGCCGCCGGACCGATTCGAGGAACAGCGCCTCGGGCAGCTCGGCCATCGCCAGCCGTTCGGCGGATGAGCGGAAGCGGCGGGCATTGGCGTCGGGGCGGAACAGCGCCGTGCCGCCGTCGGCGAGCCGATATGCCTTCAGCCCCTCGAAGATCTCCTGGGCGTAATGGAGCACGGCGGCGGCGGGATCCATCTGCAGCGGCGCGCGCGGCTGGATGCTGGCATCGTGCCAGCCGCGCTCGCCGTTGTAGCGGATCACGGCCATGTGGTCGGTGAAGACACGGCCGAAGCCCGGGCGCACGAGCCGCGCGGACCGCTCGGAGGCCGGCACCGGGCTCGCATGGGGCTCCAGCCGGAAGGTCAGGCCATCGTCGCCGCTCATCCACCCTCTCCACATTGCCGCCCGGTCGCGGGCGCCGCGCCACTTGCCATGCGGTACGCGGCCTGCCAAGATACGTCAACATGGCTGTCCCATCCGCCTCGCCGCTGTTCCTGCGCGAACCCGAGATCCGGCGCGGGGTGGAGTTGCTCTATTTCGGCTACAGCCATCTAACCCGATCGATCGACCAGCGGCTGAGCGCGCAGGATCTCGGCCGGGCGCATCACCGCGCGCTCTATTTCGTCGCGCGCGATCCCGACATCACCGTCGGCGAACTGCTGAAGCTGCTCGGCATCACCAAGCAGTCGCTCGGCCGCGTGCTCGGCGACCTGGCCGGGCGCGGCCTGATCGAGACGCGCGCCGGCCAGGAAGACCGCCGCCAGCGCCTGCTTCGCCTGACCGAAAGCGGCGCGGCGTTGGAGGCGGAGCTGTTCCAGGCGCTCCGCGAGCGGCTGTCTGCGGCCTACGCTGAGGCCGGGCAGAGCTCGGTCGCCGGGTTCTGGACGGTGCTCGAGGGGCTGATCCCACCCGAAGAGCGCCAGCGCGTCGCGGACCTGAGGCGCGGCGGCTGACGCCGAGTTCGGCGCGTTCAGCCGCGCGCTGCTGCCGCCATCTCGGCATTGCGGCGGGCCGCCGCCGCCATCGTTCGGCGCAGTAGCACCGCGATGCCGTCTGCCTCGTCCAGCACGTTCAGCCCCTCGCGCGTGCTGCCGCCGGGGCTTGCCACGCGATCCGCCATGACCGCGGGGCTGTCCTCGCCCGCGGCCGCGAGCAGCGCCGATCCCTCGACCGTCGCAAGCGCGAGCCGCGCTGCCTGATCGGCGGGCAGGCCGAGCGCGGCACCCGCGCCTGCGAGCGCGTCGATGAAGCGGAACAGGAAGGCGGGCCCGCAGCCAGAGAGCGCGGTCACCGCATCGAACTGGTCCTCGCGATCGATCCACTCGACCAGGCCGAGCGGCGCCATCAGTGCTTCGGCAACGGAGCGCCAGCGCGGGTCGGTGCTGCCGCTGTGCAGCGCCACCACGCCCTTGCCGATCGCGACCGGGAGGTTGGGCATGGCGCGGACCACGGCATCGGCACCGAAGATATCCTGCAAGGTCGCTTCCTCGACTCCGGCAAGGATCGACACGAGCAAGGCGGACTGTCCCGCCAACGGGCCGAGCATGTCGGCCGCGACGGCGCGAAGCTGCTGCGGCTTGACGGCGAGAACGATCGCTTCGGGCACGGTTCCGGCGGAGCGGAAGTCCGCGACGAGGCGAACGCCCGATGGCACGTCAGGCTGCTTCGGATCGATGACCGTGACCGAGGCCGGCTCAATCCCGCTCGCAATCCAGCGGCGCAGCATCACCCCGCCCATGTTGCCGCATCCGGCGAGCCAGATGCTGCCGGGAAGCATCAGGCTCAGGCCTCGCCCTGCGTCTCGATCAGCGCGGCCGCGATCGCCTCCTGCGGCGTCTTGTCGGCCCACAGCACGAACTGGAAGACCGGGTAGAAGCGCTCGCATTCGTCGATCGCCGCCTCGACCAAGGTCTCGGCCTGGTCGATCGATAGCGCGGCGTCGCCACTGCCGTCGAGCAGCGCGGCATGGCGGAAGAGGAGCATGCCGGACGACGCCCACATCTCGAAATGGCCGATCCAAAGCTGTTCGTTGATCAGCCCGAGCGCCTCGTAGATCGTCGCGCGCTTGTCCGCGGGCACACGGATATCGGGCAGGGCCAGGAACTGCAGCACCCGGTCCTCGTCGCGCCACACCGCGCGCAGTTCGTACTGCGCCCAGCTGCCCTGATAGGTGGCGAGGATCTCCTCGTCGGCGTTCCGCTCGTACGACCAGCCGTGGGCGGTGAAATATTGCTCGAGCACGTCGATCGGAGCGCTCACGTCGCGGGCGCCCTCATAATCGTCAACCCTCATCCACGCCTCTCCCCGGCGGCCCACGGTGCACCGTGACCATTCGCCCCGGTGCTGGCAAGGCGGATCGCCGCCGCCGGTGGAGAAAGCTGTGGACGGATCGTCCTAGACGGTGGGAAAACCGCCGACCTCGGCCGCGAGATCGGCGGTCGGCGCCGCCGGCTTCTCAATCGCATCGAGGCGCGCGCGCAGCATCGCGACTTCGTCGCGGGCCGCCGCCGCCATCGCCTTGACCGCCTCGAACTCGTCGCGGCTGACGAAATCGAGCCCGCCCAGCCACTCCTTCGTGCGCTCCTTCACCGATGCCTCGGCCTCGCGGCCCATGCCGGCGATGGTGCCCGCGGCACCGTTGACGATCTTGACGAAGTCGTCGAACAGGCGGTTCTCGGATTGCATGGCGTTCTGGTCCCTGGCTAAGGCCGTTGTTCAGATGCTGATCTGGGTGCTCGGCTGCCGCGGTACAAGCGTTTCGCCTTGCGGGTTCATCCGATCGATCTCGCCATTGAGGGTGGCGGCGAACAGCAGCCAGCCGAGATAAGGCAACATCAGCAGCGCCGCGACCGGGCGGATACGCGCGAACAGGATGGTCGTGGCCAGCGTGGCAACGAACATCGCGCCGATCAGCCAGAGTGCGGCATGGATGCGATGCGCGCCGAAGAACAGCGGCGACCAGGCGAGATTGAGCGCGAGCGCCACGACGAAGGTGACCACTGCGGCCAGGCGCCCCGGCGATCCGCGCGCGTGCAGCACCATCGCGACCGCCAGGCCCATCAGCGCGTACAGGATCGTCCAGGCGGTGGCGAATGCCCAGCCCGGCGGGGTGAAGGCAGGCTTGCGCAAAGCGGCGAACCACAGGTTCCCGTAGCTCGAGTTCGAGAGCGTCGCCGCAGAGATGCCGAGCAGCACCATGATCGGCACGACGACGAGGATGAGCCGCCACAAGCCCATCCGCAACTGTCCGGCCGAGGCAAGTGCCCGCATCTGTCACGCCTCCGATTTGCCGGTCGCATCCAAGTCAATGGAAGGAGGAGATCCCCTGTCAAACCGTTCTTAGCCGTGCTGCCGCACGGCGCCGATCAGGAACTCGACATTTCCGTGCGGACCGGTGATCGGGCTGCGCGCGATCCCGGCGACCCGCCACGCCTCGCCGGTCAGCCACGCCGCGACCTCGTCGCAGACGCGCGCATGCACCGCCGGATCGCGCACCACACCGCCCTTGCCGACCTCGTCCCGCCCCGCCTCGAACTGCGGCTTGATCAACGCCATCAGCCGTCCGTCCGGCTTGGCGAAGCCGAGCGGCGTCGCCAGCACCTTGGCGAGCGAGATGAAGCTCGCGTCGCAGACGATCAGGTCGATCGCTTCCGGCACCTCGGCGGCGGTCAGGTGGCGGGCGTTGGTCCGTTCGTGGACGATCACCCGCGGGTCCTCGCGCAGCCTCCAGGCGAGCTGGTTGGTGCCCGAGTCGATCGCGTAGACACGCGCCGCGCCGCGGCTCAGCAGGACGTCGGTGAACCCTCCCGTCGAGGAGCCGACGTCGAGCGCGACCGCGCCGGTCACGTCCCAACCGAAATGATCGAGCGCATGATCGAGCTTGACGCCCCCGCGCGATACCCACGGATGATCGCGCCCGCGCACCTCGATCGCGGCATCGGCGGCGATCGGCTGGCCGGCCTTCTGTATCCGCGTTTCGCCGCTGAAGACTAGCCCCGCCAGGATCAGCGCTTGGGCCCGCGCCCGGCTCTCGGCGAGGCCGCGATCGACGAGCATCTGGTCGGCGCGCGCGCGTTTCATATCATGCATGCTCATGGCGCATCGATTCGGCGCGGGAAAGGGCCGGACGGTCGCCAGCCCCTTGTCGACTCGAGCGGTAGAGATGATGATCGCGATCCAAGGAGACGGCGCATGATCCATCCGGCCCCCGAACTCGCCGCCAGCCGCCCGACGATCCTGACCGTGCCGGGCCTGGATGGCTCGGGGCCCGCGCATTGGCAGACGCTCTGGGAGCAGACCCGCAGCGATTGCGTGCGGGCCGATCTCGGCCAATGGTCCGATCCGCGCCGCAACGCCTGGGTGACGACGCTCGACCGCACGATCCGCAGCACCGCCGCACCTGTGCTGCTCGTCGCCCACAGTCTCGGCTGCCTTGCGGTGGCGTGGTGGGCGGAACTAGCGGGGCAAACTTGGGGCTGGCCGGTCGCGGGAGCGTTGCTGGTGGCGCCGCCTGATGTCGAGCGGCGCGGCGCCGGTGCCGCGATCGAGCGGTTCGCGCCGGCGCCGCGCAGCAGCCTGCCCTTTCCCTCCATCCTCGCTGCGAGCGACGACGATCCCTATTGCGACCGGCAGCGCGCGTTCGACATGGCGTGCAACTGGGGCAGCCACTTCGTCGACCTCGGCTCATGCGGACACGTCAACACCGCAAGCGGGATCGGCCTGTGGCAAGACGGGCAGCGGCTGCTGGAGCTGCTGATCCACGCCGCCGAAGGACCGGTGGCGCATGGCGCCGCGCCGTCGGCGGCACGGGCCATGCTTACTGCCGGCATCGCCGCGCGCGGCCCGGCAGCCGCCGTGCCGCTTTCAACGATGTCACATGGTCTGCAGTAGCGCCCGCCACCTCGCGGACCTCCGCGCGTTCTGATGTCGGCCGCTTGGATCGTGGGCCACTAGGCGAAGCGCGTCCGACGACACCCTACAGTTTCGGCCCGACCGTCGACCTCTCGCCCGTCGCGGCTTGGTGGCGGACGCCGCAGAGTCAACTCGCTTGGTCGCGCTTTCCGGCGCGCTCGGCTGTGCAACGGCCTGACGTGGCGCGGTATATGTTGATCCATGATAACCCATGCCGCTAAGAATGCGCCGCGACTCGCGGTAGCTGGGTCGTTGCGACCGATTGTGGCGCGTCGTTCCAGCGGCCGGACAGCTCGGCTGGTGGGCGATCGCGAAGAGGAGCGCCAGGTGATCAGATCCGAACTCGTGTCTTTGCTGTCCAAGGACAATCACGATCTGTCGGTAAAGGAGGTCGAGCGCGTCGTCGACGCCTTCTTCGACAGCATCGGTACCCAACTCGCCAATGGCGGCAGGGTCGAGTTGCGCGGGTTCGGAGCCTTCTCGACGCGTTCCCGCACGGCCCGGACCGGCCGCAATCCGCGGACCGGCGCCGCCGTCGATGTCGATGCCAAGAGCGTGCCCTATTTCAAGCCGGGCAAGGAAATGCGGACGCGCCTCAATGTCTGATGCCCTTGGCGGCGCCGGCACGGGCATCTAGAGATGCAGCCGTGCGGGTGTGGCGGAATGGTAGACGCATCGGACTTAAGCTGACTTTGAGTGCCCGCGGGGAAACCCGCGGTGCAGAACTGCTCAAATTCGGGGAACCCTGTCAGATGGGAATCCCGAGCCAAGCCCGGCCCCGTGCGTGAAGGGCCGGGAAGGTGTAGAGACTAGACGGGCAGCACCTACCCTCCGGGTTGCCGGAGCATGGTGAAGGGATAGTCCAGACCACGAACGCCCCTTGGGGGCGGCGGCGAAAGCCGTAGCTGGTATGAAAATCCGTTGGGCCTGAGGCCCGTGGGGGTTCGAGTCCCCCCACCCGCACCACGACGCTCTCTACCTCAACGAATCGCGCGGGGGCTCGAGCGGCATCTCCGCTCGTGACGAAACCCGACGCGGCGCGAAGCCGCGCGCGATCGCGAGATGGAGATCGGCTGGCGTATCGCAGTCGAGCGCGAGCCCGGCACGCTCTACGACGGTGCAACCGCCGCCGGCCTCCGAACGATGACGGTCCAGGCTGCACTCTCCGAAACGGTAGCGGAAGGCGCGGCCATCGGCGATGGCGACGGCATTGGTGCCCGTGCCGTGTCGGTCGGGAGCGATCGCCACCCCGGCCGCTTCGGCTGCCTCCAGCAATGTCTCGAGATCCGGTCGCGACAGCAGCGGGAGATCGGCGTGGATGACAAGCAGCGGGCCGACCGCGATGCGATCGCGGGCGCGATCGAGTTCCGGATTGAGGCCACTGCCAGTATCACGAATCCAGCCGAGTTCGGGCTGAACGGGCGCATCCCGGGACAGTATATGGATCGTGCC
>CAXTTP010000129.1:0-7898 GCA_964247195.1 uncultured Sphingomonadaceae bacterium | reverse complement strand
ACGGGATGGCGGACCGCGGTGAGCGGCATCCCGGCCGCGGCGATCGCCTCGCCGGTGGCGTCGGCCGAGCCGTCGTCGACCACCACGATCTCGGCCGGCTGGCACGCGAGTGAGGCGAGCGTCAGCCGCAGCCGCGGCGCCTCGTCGCGCGAGCGGACGATCACGCTGGCCCTCATGCCGCCGCCATGTCCGCATCGAGGCGGCCGAGATCGGCGAGGATGCGCGCGACCTCCTCGGCCACCAGCCGGCAACCCTCCGCGGTGAGGTGGACGGCGTCCACCTTCAGCCGGCTCGCGCCCTCCCGCGCCAGCACCGCATCGACGTCGACGATCGAGATGCCGGTGCGCCGCGAGAGACCGACCAGCGCCAGGTTGAAGCGCCGGATACGCTCCGACAGGCCCTCGGCGAGCCCCTGATGAACGTGGATCCGCTCCCACGGCACGATCGGCGACATGTTGAAGATCAGGATGCGCGGGGCGCCCTGCTCGCGCAGCCGGGCGACGATCGTCGCGAGATTGTCCATCGATCGGTCGGGCTCGAGCGGCGCGACCGGTTGATAGTCGCGGGCCAGCCGCTCCCGGTCGGGCGCGCTCCACGCCTCGATTCCGTCGGGATGGAGGAGGTGGCCGTCGCCGCGATGGCGGGCGAGCGCGTTCATCACGTCGGGCTGGATCGAGAGGATGACGACGTCGCAGCGCTCGTCGAACAGCCTTGTCCGGAACTGGCTCTCGGCCGGATGCGAGGCCAGCGGCAGCGGCGCGGCGGCGAGGCTCTCCGGTATCGCGCCGCTCGCGCCGAGCAGCGCGTCGGAGCGCGCGAAAGTCTCGTGGCGGACATGCGCGCGCCAGGCGGGCCAGGTCGCGCGAAGCACCTCGTTGATACCGTTCCAGCGGACCTCCGCGCCGCCCCGGCGGGCGATCAGGCAATCCCGCAGATCTGCATTGCCCTTCGCGAAGATCGTCAATCGCGCCACGATCGCCTGCCCCGCCTGCGCCCGCATTCTCAGCGATGCTTGCCTCGGCCGGCACGATTGCACAACATCGCCGATCGGAAGGGGGCGCACGATCCCGCTGGTAAGCTGCCTGATGGTGACGCGCGGTACCGCGCCGCGCCTGCCGATGCTGGCGCGCGCGATCGCCGGCTTCGCGTGCCAGACGCATGCCGCGCGCGAGCTCGTCATCGTCGCCGACGCCGGTGCCGACGTCGGCGCGGTGGAGCGGCTTGCGGCGGCGGCCGGCACGGTCCGCGTCGTCACCGCCGAGCCCGGCGTGACCCTCGGCGCCCTGCGCAACCGGAGCGTCGCGAGCGCGCGGGGCAACGTCGTCTGCCAGTGGGACGACGACGATCTCCACCACCCGGAGCGCATCGCCCGACAGCTCGCGGCAATGGGTGCGGCCGGGGCATGCGCGCTCAGCGAGGTGATGCTGCTTGATTCGCCAGCGCGCGTCCTGCGCTGGGCTAACTGGGCGGCGACGCCGGCGGGCGGCCACCCCGGCACGCTGATGGCGCGCCGCGAGCGGATGCCGGCCTATCCCGAGGCCGGCCCGCAGGCGTCGCTCGGCGAGGATCTGGCGATGTGGCAGGCGCTGGCCGCCGCCGGCCCGGTCGGGCGGCTGGGCGGAATGCCGCACCTCTACGTCTATGTCAGCCATGGCAGGAACAGCTGGCCGGCCGTCCATCATGCCATGCTGGCCGACCGCCTCGCCCTCTCGCGCGGGCTGCTGCGGCGGCGCGAGCAGGCGATCCGCGCCGGCCTCGCACCGTTCGGGCTCGCCGGCATGTCGGTCGAGGGCGCGAACGGGCCGGCCTTCACGCTATAATCCGCAGCTCCTCGCAATAGAGCAGGCGCCCGTCCGGAATCGAGAGGTAGGAGGTCTCGGTGCCGCCCGCCGTCGCGCGGACGAGGCGATGCCAGGCCGGCGCGCTCGGGCCGCCGCTCGCGCCGGTGAAGATCGCCGGCGGCCGCTGCGTCGGCATCCGATAGTCGATTGCGCCGGCGAGGACATGGCGCCAGTCCGGATCGGCGCCGCCGGCGGAAAGGTCCCAGCCGAGCAGGTCGAACGGCGTCCAGCCCTGGCTGGGGAGATGGACCTCGGCCCAGAAATGCTCGGTCGGCCGCGACCACAGCAGATAGCCGCCGACCAGCCGCGCCGGAATGCCGCGCGCCCGGCACAACGACACGAGCAGGGCGGCACCGAGGCGGCAATCGTACCAGCCGGTGGCCAGCACCCAGTCGGTCGCCGGCGTGGCGCCGATCCGCTCATAGGGGATCGCGCCGCAGGTGAAGCCGTCGAGCAGGTGATCGTAGCAGGCGCGAACGGCCGCGGCGGGGTCGCCACACCGGGCGGCGAGCCGGTCGGCCAGTGCCCGCACTCGCGGCGTCACCGCGACCGGCCCTTCCCGATCGGCCAGCCAGACCGGATCGGGCGCGTCGTCCGCCTCGGCCAGGCCCGGAAGCGCGGTGAAGGACAACCGAGCGCCGATCGTCACCGCGCCGGCGGGCTCGGCCACGATCGCCTCGAGACGACCGGGCGCGATCCGGTGTTCGACGACGGCGGCGGGCAGGATCGGCACGATCTCCAGATCGCGGAGCGATCCGCCGGCGAGCGGCAGCGGCAGGCGCAGCCGCGCGCGGCCCGCGGCGCGCGACAGATCGAACCGGCGGTGGATCTCGACGATGAAGCGGCGCGGCGGCAGCGCCGCCGGCGACGGCGGACCGGCCACCCCGCTCCTCGCCAGCAGGCGTCGGCCGGTCGCAACGTAACGCGATTGCCAGAAGTCCAGCGCACCGGCCGTGCCGGCCAGCGTCATCCGGTTGACGACTTCCACGGGATCGACGATCCCGGCATCGCCGACAAGGCCGCCGAGCACCGCACGCACCTCGTCGAGCGCAGCGTTTGCGCCGGGATCGTCTGCCGCCAATGCCCAGCCACCGAGCAGCAGCATCTCCTCGGCCGCTCGGCGCGCCACGGTCCGGCGGCCGGCGCCGTCGAGTGCGGCCGGAAGCGTCCGGCGGGGTTCGCTGTGCGCGCTCACCGGCCGATCAAGCGCCGCGGCGCGTAGGGACGCAATTGGCACGCTCGCGCGGCGCGCGCGATCCGGTAAGGTGGCGGCATGATTCGCCTAATCTCCGCCCTCCCCTTCCTTCTCCTTGCGGTTGCCGCGCCAGCCGCACCGGCGAAACCGCCCCGTGTCGCCATCGAAACCGGTGCCGGCCAGATCGTGATCGAGCTGGCGACCCGGCAGGCGCCGATCACCAGCGCCAACTTCCTGGCCTATGTCGACCAGAAGAAGTTCGACGGCACCACTTTCTACCGCTCCGCGCGGGCCCACTGGGATCCCAAGATCGGCTTCATCCAGGGCGGCATCCGCCACAATGCGGTGCGCATGCTGCCGCCGATCAAGCATGAGCCGACAAGCAAGACCGGCCTGCGCCACGACGACGGCGCGATCTCGATGGCGCGTGACGCGCCGGGCACGGCGACCGGCGACTTCTTCATCACCCTCGGCAAGGGCGAGAGCCTCGATGCCCATCCCGGCGCGAAGGGCGACAATCTCGGTTATGCCGTGTTCGGCCATGTCGTCAGCGGCATGGACGTCGTCCACAAGATCCTGGCGTTGCCCACCGTTACGCAGAAGGGCACCGGCGCGATGAAGAACCAGATGCTGGTGCAGCCGATCTGGATAAACTCGGCGCACCGTGTGCCCTGAACGGGTGCCGCCTGCCTATACGGCAGGCGCCCCGAGCTCGACGCGATAACGATCGAAGCAGCGCGCGCCGCAGCGCAGGCGAATCAACGCGCCTTCGGCCATGGCCGTGGCGCGGCGCGGATCCTCGGCGACCAGCGGGCGCAGCGCTTCGCGGTTCCAGTCCTCGCTATGCTTGACGTCGAGCACGGCGTGGAGATCGAAGTAGCGCCGCTCGCGATCGTTGAGGCCGATCCGGCGCAACCCGGCGGCGACGCAGCCGGAGCGGCCCGGCGCGGTAAGCTCGATCACGCCCAGCGCGCCGACCGAATGCCAGGCGTAACGGCGGCTCATCGCCATCGCCGTCATCGCATTGGCGAGCGACAGGCTCTCCCAGACGCTATTCTCGATCACCGGCACGACCGCCAGCGTCTCGACCAGCGCGTCCAGCATCGGCCCGTGCATGCCCCTGACATTGCCGCGGCCCATCTCGTCCCAATAGTTCCGGGCGAGCTCCAGCTTCGCGCCGACCGGCAGCTTCACCTGCGTCATCGCCACGAGATCGTCGAAGCCTGCCTCGCCGGCGGCCTCCTGCTCGAAGAACCAGCGCAGCTCGTCGCGGCTCGCGATCTCGGCGAGCCAAGGGAACAGCGGGTCGTTCTGGCCGGGTCCGTTCTCCTTGAGCGCCTCGAACCAGGCAACGAAGCCGTCGGCATCGGTCGGGGCCGAAGCCGCCTCGGCCCGCACCTCGGCGCGCAGCTCCTCGAGGAATCCGCCCTCGAGCCGCAGCATCCGCATGTCACGGTCCATGCGCTTCTGCCAGTCCGCTTCCGGGAAGGCCGGCGCCAGCCGCTCCCGGTTCCAGTGCGCCAAGGCGCGCTGGAAGCTATCCTTGAGGAATTGGGACGCGGGCATAGGGCCCGCGTCCAGATCGAGTCTGGTCGCCATTTCGTGATCCCGCGTGTCGCTTATTGTCGGACAGAACGGACGCGGCAGGAAAGGGGTTCCGGAATAAGAGGTTGCTCTGGATCAACCCGGGACGCGCGGACCCCGCGCGAGACCGGGCGAGACGATCCCGTTCAGCCCTTCGGATGCTCGTTCAGCCAAGCCAGAACCTTGTCCGGCGCGCTCTCGCCATAGGGGTCCTCGTCGGCACCCTCGTCGTTGATGCCGGGCTCCTCGAACCAGCCGACGATAGTCCCGTCGTCGACTACCATCGCGTAGCGCCAACTGCGATCGCCGAAGCCGAGATGGTCCTTGTTGATCAGCATGCCCATGCGGCGGGTGAAGTCGCCCGAGCCGTCCGGCAACAGCTTGGTCTTGGCCAGCTGAAGGTTCCTGCCCCACTGGTACATCACGAAGGCGTCGTTGACCGAGAGGCAGTAGACCTCCTCGGCGCCGGCGGCGGTGAGGTCGTCATAGCTGCGCTCGTAGGCAGGGCACTGCTCGGTCGAGCAGGTCGGGGTAAAGGCGCCGGGCAGCGCGAACACGACGACGCGCTTGTCCTGGAACAGGTCGCCGGTGTGGACATCCTGCCAGCGAAACGGATTGGGGCCCTCGACGCTCTCGTCGCGGACGCGGGTCTTGAGGACGACGTTGGGAACCTGACGGCCGAGCATAGCGATCTCCTGTTGATGCTGCTCCGATATGGGCACGGACTGATCGACGCTAACTGGAAAAGAAGGTCACATCGATCGAGGCAGTCAATCAGGCGTGTCGGTTGCCCGCGTGTCGATCTACGTGATCGGACCCTCGGCGCGACCCTGGACGAACTGGTCGACATAGGGGTTGCCCGAATCATAGAGCCGGTCGCGCGGACCGTGCCAGATGATCCGGCCCTGGTAGAGCATCGCCACCCGGTGTGCGATCTTGCGGGCCGACGCCATGTCGTGGGTGATGGTGAGGGCGGTAACGCCGAGATCCTCGACGAGGCTGACGATCAGGTCGTTGATCACGTCGGCGCGGATCGGATCGAGGCCGGTGGTCGGCTCGTCGAAGAAGATGATCTCCGGCCGCGGCGCGATCGCGCGGGCGAGGCTCACGCGCTTCTGCATGCCGCCGGAAAGCTCGCTCGGGCGCAGGTTGAGGATGCGGGCGTCGAGGCCGACGCGCTCCAGATTCTCCTCGGCGATGCGGCGCATCCGCACCGGATCCTTGAACCGGCCCTGGGTCAGCCCGAAGGTGACGTTGCGCCAAACCGGCAGCGAATCGAACAGCGCGCCGCCCTGGAAGAGCATGCCGAACTTGGCACGCATCCGTGCGCGCTCGCGTGCCGAGATGCCGACGACATCCTGCCCGTCGACTTCGATCGACCCGCGATCGGGCTCGATCAGGCCGAGGATGCACTTCAGCGTCACCGACTTGCCGCTGCCCGACTGGCCGATGATCGCCACCGATTCGCCCGGGTCGATCGCCAGGTTGACGCCGTCGAGCACCTTGATGACGCCGAACGCCTTGGCGACGTTGCCGAGGCGGATCTTCGGGCCGCTCATCCGAACGCCGCCACGGTGATCAGGAAGTTCGAAACCAGGATCAGGATGAACGCCGAGACGACGGCGTTCGTGGTCGACCGGCCGACGCCGGCGGCGCCGCCGTCGGTACGGAAGCCGTGGTAGCAACCCATCAGCGCGATGAAGAAGCCGAACACGCCCGCCTTCACCAGCGCCATCGCGAAATCGCCCGCCTGCAGGTAGCGGCGGGTGACGCTCAGATAACTGACCGCGTTGAAGTCGAGCTTGTAGACGGCGAGCAGATAGCCGCCGAAGATGCCGATCGAGTTGGCGATCAGCACCAGCAGCGGCAGCGCGATCACCGCCGCGAACAGGCGCGGCGAGATCAGGTAGCGAAACGGATCGGTGCGCAGCGTGACCATCGCGTCGAGCTGTTCCGTGACCCGCATCGTGCCGAGTTCGGCCGCCATCGCCGAGGAGACGCGGCCGGCCACCATCAGCCCGACGAGGACCGGACCGAGTTCGCGCACCATGCCGATCACCACCACCGCCGGCACCGTCGATTGCGCGGAGAAGCGCGAGCCGGCGGTGTAGATCTGCTGGGCGAGCGCGGCGCCGGTGAAGATCGCGGTCAGCCCGACCACCGGCAGCGAATACCAGCCGAGCGCGCCGAGTTGCTGGACCAGCCGGCCCGGATAATAAGGCGGGGTGAACGCGCGCGTGATCGTCTTGGCGGCGAAGGCCGCGACCCGGCCGATCTCGGCAAAGGCGGAAAGGAAGATCCGGCCGAAACCTGCGAACAGGCCGACGATGGACGCGGCGATACGGGTGAGGCTGGTCATGTCCAGCGCCGCTGATAGCGATGGCCGAGGCCGGTCAGCAACTCATATTGCGAAAGGCCGCTGCCGGCGGCGGCGCGCGCCAGGTCGAACTCGATGCCGAGCCAGTCGCCCTCGGCGATGCCCGTCCCGCTCGCATCGACCGCGACCAGGTCCATCGATACCCGGCCGAGCACCGGGCAGCGACGGTCGCCGGCCAGCGCGGCGCCGCCCGGCCCGAGCAGCCGGAAGAAGCCGTCGGCATAGCCAATGTTGAGGATCGCGACGGTCATCGGCGCGGGCGCTGTGAAGGTCGCGCCATAGCCCACCGTCTCGCCGGCGGCGAGGCGGCGCAGCTGCAGCACCTCCGCTTCGAGCCGGGCGACGGCCCTGATCCGGCCGGCCGCGCCCGGCCCGGGCACGCCGCCGTACAGGCCAAGGCCGGGGCGGGTGAGATCGAAGGCATAGCCCTCGCCCAGGCAGATGCCGGCCGAATTGGCGAGGCTGTAGCGCCGCGCCGGCACCCGCGCGGCGACGGCGGCGAAGGCGTCGCGTTGCGCCCGATTCATCGCGTGATCCGGCTCGTCGGCGCAGGCGAGGTGGCTCATCAGCGTGTCGATGGCGAGCCCGTCGAGCAGGCCCGACAGCGCCTCGGCAGGGGTCAGGCCGAGGCGGTTCATCCCGGTATCGACCATCACGTCGCAACGCCGGCCGGGCGCCGCCGCCTGCCAGCGCGCGACCATCGCGGGGCTGTTGAGCACCGGCCGGGCGAAGCCGGCCAGCGCAGCGGGCAGGTCGGCGTCGCGCACCCCGTGCAGCACCGCCAGCGACAGATCGGGCAGGGGGCCGAGCATCCCGGCTTCGGCCCAGGTGGTCACGAAGAAGTCGCGGCAGCCGGCGGCCGCCAGCCGCGGCACGACCTCGCGCGCGCCGAGCCCGTAGG
>CAXTTP010000128.1:0-7969 GCA_964247195.1 uncultured Sphingomonadaceae bacterium | reverse complement strand
GCCCGTGTTGACATCGGGACGGTTCCAGAACTCGGCACCGAAATCATCGCCAAACTTGAAGTGGGTGTACCGCAGCGACGGTGACGCCTGCACCGCGATCTTTGCTACCGACGTATCGACCGTATCGGATATGACGATCTTGTCCTCGATGACATAGGACTTGATGAACTGCGAGAATCCATAGGCATTCTCGTTCAAATTGTCGGTGCCGTCGTAGAAGACCTGGTTCTTGATCTCCAGATCGTTGGGACCATCCCAGATCAGGTCGAAATATCCCGTCTTCTGGATGTTGTTGAGCTTGTCGTTCTCGCCGGTCAGCGTGTTCTTCCGGCTGAGCTGGGTCGTGCCTGGATTCTGCAGCGCCAGGTCCGGCAAGGTCGTTCTGAGACAGGCAGGCGTGTAACCGGTGGGACCATTGTTGAACACGCCGCAATTGTAGGAGCCGAAGGTCGTGAGCCCGGCGCCCTTGTTGGCGGCGTAGGCTTCCTCGCGGGAGAGCTTGCCGTCGCGATTGGTGTCGAGATTGTTGGCGGTGTTCCCGGCTATGTAAGTCCCGTGATCGATCAGATCCTGCGTGATGCGGTTCCAGCCGCTGTTCTGCTGGCCTTTGAAGTTCTGGTACACGCCGCCGAATTCGGTGCGAAGACTGGAACTGATCTCGGTGTCGAACGCAGCCGAGAACAGCGCGTTCCTGGTGTTGACGTTGCGATAGTAGCTGTCCGAATCCTCGACCTCGCCGTAGAAGCTGTAGCCGAACTCGTGACCGGCGATCTTGCCGGGGCCGGTGATGCTGCCCCGGAGCACTTTCCGGCCGAAGCTGCCGACGTCGGCTTCGATATCGCCGGTGGGCTCGGCGGCATACGTGCCGTTGGCGGCGCGCGCCGTCTTGGGCACGAAGTTCATGTAGCCGCCGGTCTTCGACGGACCGTAGATCGGCGAGGCGGGGCCGCGCACGATGTCGATGCGGTCGGCCGCGCCGATCGGGGTCGGGTAGTTGCCGCCGTTCTCCAGCCGCAGCACACCGCGGAAATAGACCTCGCCCGGCGTACCGCGAATCTCGAGCGCGCCGCCGGTGCCGAAGTACGAGCTGGAGAAGGTGCCCGGCACCTGCGTGACCAGATCGTAGATCTGGGTGATGCCGAACCGCTCGAGCTGCTCGGAACTCACCGACGATGCCGAGCGCGGCGTCTCGACGAGCGTCTTGTCGAAGCCGAAGATCGAACCCACGTCCTTCAGCGGCAGCGCGCCGAGCGAGCCGGTGACCACGATCTCTTCGGGAGAGGCCGCGTCGGAACTTGCTGGCGGGCTGGGCGGCGTCGGGGGCACGGCTTCCTGCGCCCATGCCGTCGTCGTCATCGCGGTGCAGGCGAGCAGGCTCGCCGTGATCGCGACGAGGGAGTTCCTGCAGCGCCGCCGGTGCGCCGCAATTATTTCCGTGCTTCCGTAAAGTCGTGTTTTTGTCATCGTGCCATACCCCTTTGAATGACGGCAGTCCCGCTTCTGCCCCGCATGTCATGACGCTCGTTGACGCCTGTTCCCTGCCTCGCGATCGTTCCGATTTCTGATCGGCGCCCTCACGGCTTCTCGATCACATCTCCGGTATCGTGTCCTTGTACTTGCTCCAGTTGCCGGTGATCTCGTTCACCACCTTGCCGCCGACGATGTGCGCGGCATCGAGCGATTCCCGCAGCCCCGAAAGGCCGCCGCCCGTCGTCTCGCTCGCGAGGCTGGTGGCGGCATCGACGCCGCGCGGCGGCAGCGAGTAGTTGCTGGCAGTACGCAGGACGAGCACGCGGCGCGGGTCGGCGCGACCGACCTTTCCGAGCTGGCGGATGGAGGCAAGCACGCCCGTATCCTCCATCGCCGTCATCACGAACTTGGCCGTGCCGCCATTCCAGTAGGAGACCCAGCGCTCGGCATGGTCGTTGAGGAGCTTGCCGTGCCAGAAGATCTGCCCGCTCGCCTCGTCGCCGGTCAGCACGAACGGCGGACGCTGCGCCGCGGGATAATCGGGATAGCCGGCGCGGATTTTGCGCAGGTTAGGCGTGTCGAGGATGGACACGCCGCGGGTCAACGAAAAGGCCCAGTTCCGGAGCCCGGGATTCGTTGGAAACAGGTTGCCGCTGACGTCCTCCGGATGCTTGCCGGCATAAGGCGTGGCCGTTGCGCTGGCGAAGAAGCCGGTCGGCCAGCCCTTCGGCGCCTCGCGCGGATCGACCATCATCGCCAAGTCCATGTCGACCACGTTGCCGATCCACGCGGCCGAGCCGATCGAGGCCTGGTTCGGGTTCACGCCGGCGATCGCGGCGATCATCCAATACGCCTTGCTGAGGTCGAACCGGGGATCGAGGCCCAGCGCCATCGTCGAGCCGGCCGCACGATTGGTGCCCTCGCCGGTCATGAGAAGCAGCAGCTTGCGCCGGGGATCGTAGCGAAGCGGGCGGTAGCCCGCATCGAACGGCAGCACCTGCGGGATCTCCTCGGCCCAGGCCTGGAACTCGCCGGCCGTGTCGCCGACGTCGGCGCCGATCTCGAACGCCGTGACGATCACCATCCGCACTTCGATCGGCTCCGCCGCGACGGCAGTCGCCGGCTGCGGGGCGCCGGCAAACGCGGTCGACGGCGAGGCCGCGAAGATACCGAGAAGCAGGACGAGCCAGGCGAGCGCAAACTTCAAGGAGGGACCTCCGCAACGCGGTGCCGCCTCTCCCAGCGCTCTCGTTTCTACGAGATTTCGCGATGGCTAACACACGTGCGCCGGTTTGCAAGCGCCGGTAATCGAATTTTTACTTAGCGATCTGGCGACGACGATATCGCGAGGCACCTGAGATCGCTCGCGAGGCCGGCGCGAACCCCCTCACCGCTCGATCTGCCAGAATTTCGCTAGACGTCGTCCGCGTCGATCCAGCGGCGGGTGGGCGGCGCCACATAATCGATCAGCCGGTCGAGCAGCGCCTCCGGATCGCGCTCGACGATCAGCATGCTGCGATGCTGCGGCTGCAGGAAATCCTCCTCGACGACATGGTCGATGAAGCTCGACATCGGATCGAAGAAGCCCGCGACGTTGAGCAGGCCGCACGGCTTGCGGTGATAGCCGAGCTGCGCCCAGGTCCAGACCTCGAACAGCTCCTCGAGGGTGCCGATTCCACCCGGCAACGCGACGAACCCGTCCGACATCTCCGCCATCAGCGCCTTGCGCTCGTGCATGGTGCCGACCACGTGGAGCTCGGTGATGCCCCGATGGTCATGCTCGCGCGCGCGCAGCGCATCGGGGATGATGCCGATCACCTCCCCGCCCCCGGCCGTCGCCGCATCCGCTATCAGGCCCATCAGCCCGATCGTGCCGCCGCCATAGACGAGGCCGATGTTGCGCCGCGCAAGCAGGGTGCCGAGGTTGGTCGCGGCCTCTGCATAGACCGGCAGGCGCCCAGCCCGGGAGCCCAGGAAGACGCAAATACGCATATGGCGTCCTTCGGTGAAGCGGTGAGCAGCCGGCGACGTCTCCGCCTGACGCCCGCCCGGCACGGTCAGGCGAGCCTCTCCGGCACCGACAGCGCCTCGTCGATCAGCGCGGTCTTGGGAGCGACCGACTCCCAGGGAAAGACGAACCAATCCTTGTCCACGTCCCGGTCGATCGTTCGCGACGAATAGTCGATGGCCGCCTTCGATCGGACATTGTTGATGAGCACCGCAACGCGCTGGTTCTTGGAATTGCCGCCGTTGCGGAGGATGGTCTCGCGCAGGTAGACGAGCGTCGCGCCGCTATCATTTATGTCGTCGACGAACAGAATGCGGCGGCCGGCCGCGCTCATGGCCGCGAGCTTGACCAGGAGATCGTCCGAAAAATCGGCGACTCGCGACGAGTGATCGACCGAGAGCATCGCGATGCCGGTGCGGTGCGACAAAAAGGTGCCCGGAACCAGGCCGCCGCGGCCGATGCCGACGATGAAGTCCGGCGTCCAATCGGCGGTATCGAGCGCGCGGGCGATCGCCTGTACGTCCGCGATGAATGCCTCATAGCTGATGTACGACAGCGTCGGCTGCGCCGGAGATGACATGATTCGGCACTCGTCTTGTCTCTGCATGCACGGGTTAGCCCGGCGCGCGGCTGGTCGGCAATGCTCGGCAAGAGATCCATCGACGGCCGCCGTGGCACGCAACGTCAACATGGCTTGCATGTCCTCGACTCCGACTTATCATGAAGCGATTACTTACCGGGAGCGTCATCGATGGCCAGCCCCGATCCGCCACCCGCCGCCGGAGTCGATGGTGGAAGCCGCCCGCCGACCGACGCGATCGAAGCGCTCGCGGCGCGGCTGGCGATCGACCTCCCCCCGGAGTGCATTGACGGCGTGCGCCATCACGTCGCGCTCCTCGACCGCCATTGGGACAGGCTAAGGGCCTTCATGCCCGAGACATGATCGCAGCCGAGCCCGACGCGCCAGCCGGCGCGCTTGCCATCGCCGATGCGGTGCGTTCCGGCCGCGCCTCCGCCGTGCACGTGACGCAGGCATGTCTCGCCCGCATCGCCGCGCTCGATCCGCCGATCAACGCCGTCACCCGCATCCTGTCGTCGCGCGCGCTGGCGGAAGCGGCGGCGGTGGACGCAAGGCGAGCGGCAGGGTTAGACCCCGGGCCGCTTGCGGGCGTGCCGTACGGGGTCAAGGACCTGTTCGACGTCGCGGGCGAGCCGACCACTGCCGGAGCCGGCATGCGCCGCCACGCCCGCCCCGCCGCGGCCGATGCGGAGGCGATCCGCAGGCTTCGAGCCGCCGGCGCGGTCCTCGTCGCCACCCTCAACATGGACGAATATGCCTATGGCTTCGCGACCGACAATGCGGCGTGGGGCATCACGCGCAACCCGCACGACCTCGCCCGGATGGTGGGCGGCTCCTCGGGCGGATCGGCCGCGGCAGTGGCGGCCGGCATGCTGCCGTTCAGCCTCGGCTCGGATACCAACGGCTCGATCCGCGTGCCGGCGAGCCTGTGCGGCATCTACGGCCTGAAACCCACGCACGGCGCTCTCCCGATGGCGGGGGTCTTCCCGTTCGTCGACAGCTTCGACGACATCGGCCCGTTCGCGGCAACGCTCGCCGACCTCGCGATCGTTCACGCCGTCCTCGCCGGCGCTGGCACGTCGCCGGACACGCACGCGCCGCACCGCGTGGCCCTCCTCGGCGGCTGGTTCGTGCGCGATGCCTCGGCGCCGATGCGCGAGGCGCTACGCCGGATCGGCGCGGTGCTGGGCGACCTTCCGACCGTGGAGCTTGCCGAGGTCGAGCGCGCCCGCTCCGCCGCCTTCCTGATGACGGCGGCGGAGGGCGGCGCCCGCCACCTTCCCGATCTGCGTCGCCATGCGCTCGGCTTCGATCCCGCGACCCGCGACCGCCTGATCGCCGGCGCCGCGCTGCCGAGCGCCGCCTATCTGGACGCGATCCGCTTCCGGACGTGGTTCCGCGAACAATGCCTGGCGATGTTCGAACGCCACGACGTTCTCATCGCCCCGGCGACGAGCCAGACTGCGCCGCTGATCGACGATCCGTTCGTCGACGTCGACGGGCGGCGCGAGTCCGCGCGCGCCAATCTTGGTATGCTCACCCAGCCGATCAGCTTCGTCGGCCTGCCCGCGCTGGCGGTGCCGCTGAAACGGCCGGGGGAGCTGCCGCTCGGGCTTCAACTCGTCGCGGCTCCCGGCGGCGAGGCCTCCTTGTTCGCGCTTGCCCGCCGGCTGGAGGAGGTCGGGCTGACCGGCGCCAGTTCGCCCTGCCCGGCCAACGTCGCTCAAGTTAAGTAAGTGTTTATTGAACTTGTGCCGGGGGTGCGCTGTGATAGAGGATGTGATAGAAAGGCATCACGTCCAGCCATAGGACGGTGCGCAGGAGGGAGGTAGACGGATCAGGGGGGCTTCCCGATGGCGTTTCATCTCCGTGCAGTCGAACCAGCCCGCCGCGCGCGATCGCCCGGCGGCCGCGACGCGCAGGCCGGGCCGGGGCATCGCCCATGACCGGCGCCGGCGATCCCGCTCCGGCCCCGGCAGGGCTCTTCGAGCGCACCTTCGATCTCGCCGCGCGCGGCACTACCGTCCGCACCGAGGTGTTGGCGGGCACCACCACCTTCCTCACCATGGCCTACATCATCGTCGTCAATCCGCAGATCATGGCGCAGGCCGGCCTGCCGGTCGCCGCCGTCGCCGCCGCGACCTGCTTCGCCGCCGCTTTCGCCAGCATCCTGATGGGGTTCACCGCCAACGTTCCGCTGGCGCTGGCGCCGGGCATGGGCCTCAACGCCTATTTCAGCTTCACCGTCGTGCAGGGCATGGGCGTGCCGTGGCAGGTGGCGCTCGGCTGCGTATTCGTGTCCGGCATCGTCTTCCTGCTGCTGACCTGGGCCGGCGTGCGCCAGATGATCGTCGCGGCGATCCCGCCGCACCTGTTCGCCGCGGTCGCCGGAGGCATCGGCCTGTTCATCGGCTTCATCGGCTTCAAGAACGCCGGCATCGTCGTCAGCAGCCCGGCAACGGCGGTCGCGCTCGGCGACCTGCACGCGCCCGGGCCGCTGCTGGCGCTGTTCGGCCTGCTGGTGATCGCGGCGCTCAGCATCTGGCGGGTGCGCGGCGCGACCCTGATCGGCATCGTCGCGACGACCGCGGTCGGCTGGCTCGCGGGCCAGGTGCAATTGAGCCCCGTCCCGTACAACCTTTCGGCGCTTACCCAGACCGCGTTCAAGCTCGACCTGCCGGGAGTGTTCGGCCTCGGCGGCCGCCATGGGCTCGGCATCTTCGAGATCGTCTTCGTGTTCCTGTTCGTCGACCTGTTCGACAATATCGGCACGCTGGTGGCGGTGACGAGGCGCGCCGGGCTGATGGACGCCGACGGCAGGATCCCGCGGCTCAACCGCATCCTGTTCACCGACGCCGCCGCCACCGTCGTCGGCGCGATGGCCGGCACCAGCACCGTCACCAGCTATGTCGAGAGCGCGGCCGGCGTGCAGGCGGGCGGACGCACCGGCCTCACCGCCGTGGTCACGGGCGTCTTGTTCCTGTGCACCATGTTCGTCGCCCCCTACGCCTCGCTCGTGCCGCTCGCCGCGACCGCGCCGGCGCTGATCCTCGTCGGCGGGCTGATGATGGCGCCGCTTGCCGAGGTGGACTGGGAGGACAGCTGCACGGCGCTGCCGGCCTTCCTGACGATGGCGCTGATCCCGCTCACCTACTCGATCGCGAACGGCCTCGCCTTCGGCATCACGGCGCATGCGGTGCTGAAGCTGGTGCGCGGGCGCGTGGAGCGGGGCGATGCGCTGCTGATGGTGCTGGCGGTACTGTTCGTGATCCGCTTCGCCTATCTCGCCGGGGCCTGAACGGTCGCCATGCTGACCACGCCCAAGGCGATGCGCGGCATGGTCACGGCGCCGCATCACCTCGCCGCTCAGGCGGGACGCGACGTGCTCGCCGACGGCGGCACCGCGGTCGAGGCGGCGGTCGCCACGGCGGCCTGCCTGGCAGTGGTCTATCCGCACATGACCGGCATCGGCGGCGACGGCTTCTGGCTGGTCGCCGAGCCCGACGGCCGCACCTGGGCGATCGACGCCTGCGGCGCCGCCGCCGAAGCCGCGACGCGCGACCTCTATGCCGGACGAACCGCGATACCGTGGCGCGGGCCGCTGGCGGCGCTCACCGTCGCCGGCACCGTCTCCGGCTGGGAAGCCGCGCTCGAACGGGGCGGTGGAACCCTGCCGCTGGCGCGGCTGCTGCGCGACGCCATCCACCATGCCGAGGCCGGCGTCCCGGTGACCGCAGGCGGAGCCGATATCGCGCGCGCCAAGAGCGCCGAGTTGCGCGACCTGCCCGGCGCCTATGCCGCGACCTTCGAGCTCGGTGGCGCGCCGCTCTGCGATGGCGACGTGCTCCGCCAGCCGACGCTCGCGGCGACGCTGCGCGCGCTTGCCGACGACGGCCTCGACAGCTTCTATC
>CAXTTP010000127.1:0-8038 GCA_964247195.1 uncultured Sphingomonadaceae bacterium | reverse complement strand
GCCAGCGTCTGCTTCGCGCCCTCCAGCGTTGTCGCGACGACCTGCTGGTCCAGCGTCTGCGGCACGCCGCTGGCGATCAGGAAGACGGCATAGACGATGCTGATCGGCAGCAGCAGGTACAGCGTCACCCGCGTCACGTCCGCCCAGAAGTTGCCGACCCCCTTCGCCTCGCGGCGCGCGAATCCGCGGAACAGGGCGAAGGCCAGGGCGATGCCGGTCGCCGCGCTCAGGAAATTGTGGATCGTCAGCCCGAGCATCTGGGACAGGTTCGAGAGCGCGGCCTCGCCCGAATACCATTGCCAGTTGGTGTTGCTGGTGAAGCTGATCGCGATGTTGAACGCGCCGTCGCCGCCGATCCCGGCCATGCCGGGGGCGTTGAGCGGCAGCCAATATTGCAGCCGCAGGATCGCGTAGGTGAACAGCAGCAGCGCCGCGTTGAACAGCAGCATGTGCACCGCGTAGCGCCGCCAGCCCATGTCCGCCTCCGGATCGATCCCGGCGAGGCGGTAGAAACCGCGCTCCACCGGGCCGAGCACGCCATGCAGCGGCGTGCGGCGGCCTTCATAGAGAGCGAACAGCCACAACCCGATCGGCTTGGTCAGCGCGAGGAGGATGGCGACGAAGCCGAGGATCAGGATCCAGCCCGAGACCGTCATGACGATGTTCCGATCAGAATCGTTCGGGCCGGACGAGCACGGCCACGAGATAGAGGAGCAATCCGCCGGCGGTGATCGCGGCGAGCAGCAGGTCGACGGGCATCGCTCAGGCCGCGTCGCACAGGCGGATATAGCCGAGTGTCGCTGCGATCAGCCCGGCGATGGCGGCCAGCCAGAGAATGTCGGTCATGCGTGGATCCCGTTCGTTGACGGGAAGCCCCTAGGCGCGACGCGCGTTAAGCTTCGCGGGCGAAAGCGGCCGGGCGTCATTAAGATTCCATAAGAATGGATGCGTCGGCGGCGTCTGCGGCCTAGTGCGGCGGTCATGCCCGATCGCGCCCGCCCATCGCCCGATGCGCTGCTTCGCGCCGCTGCGCGCGAAGGCAAGGGATCGCTCAAGATATTTCTCGGCGCGGCACCCGGCGTTGGCAAGACGTACGAGATGCTGCGCGAAGGCGCCGAGCGGCTGCGCGACGGTGCCGATGTGGTCGTCGCGGTGGTCGAGACGCACGGCCGTGCCGAGACCGAGGCGCTCGTCACCCCATTCGAGGTCATCGCGCGGCGCACGATCACCCATCGCGGCCATCAGCTGGGCGAGATGGACCTGGACGCGGTGCTGGCGCGGCGCCCCGCCCTCGCTCTGGTCGACGAGTTCGCCCACAGCAATGTCGAGGGCAGCCGCCACCCGAAGCGGTGGCAGGACGTGGTCGAGCTGCTCGATGCCGGCATCCATGTCTACACCACATTGAACGTCCAGCATCTCGAAAGCCTCAACGACGTCGTCGCGAGCTTCACCCGCGTTCGCGTGCGCGAGACGGTGCCGGACAGCATGTTCGAAGGCGCCGAGATCGAGGTCGTCGATCTGCCGCCGGACGAGCTGATCCAGCGGCTCAAGGACGGCAAGGTCTATGTGCCGCAGGAGGCGTCGCGCGCGCTCGGCCACTTCTTTTCCAAGCAGAACCTGTCGGCGCTGCGCGAGATGGCGCTCCGCCGCGCCGCGCAGAGCATCGACAAGGCGATGCTCGACCATCTCGATGCGAATGCCGTGCCGGGCACCTTCGCCGCCGGCGAGCGCATCGTCGTGGCGGTCAGCGAGATGCCCGGCGCCGATACACTGGTGCGCACCGCGAAGCGGCTGGCCGATGCGCTGCACGCGAGCTGGACCGCCGTCTTCATCGAAACCGCGCGCGCCGAGAGCTTCGACGACGATCAGCGCCGCCGTCTCGCCGATACGCTGGCGCTCGCGGCCAGCCTCGGCGCGACGATCGTCACCGTTCCGGCCGAAAGCGTGATCGCGGGGCTGCGCGCGCAGGTGGAGGCGATGCGCGCGACGCAGCTGGTGATCGGCAAGTCGCGGCGGAGCTGGTGGTTCGAACTGCGCCACCGATCGGTGGTCGAGGCGATGCTGGATCGCAGCGAGGGGCTTGCCGTCCATGTGATCCCCGCCGGACATCGCACGGCCGCGCCGTCCCGCCCCGCCCCCCGAACAGCGGGGCGGCCGGGCGATTATGCGATCGTCGTCGTGCTGGTGGCACTTGCCACGGGCCTCGCCTCGCTCGCCGCGCCGCTGATCGGGTCTGGCGCGCTCGATCTGCTCTACCTACTGCCGGTGCTGATCGCCGCCAGCCGGCTTGGGCAGCGGCCCGGTCTGGCGGCCGGCTTCCTCGCCGCACTGGCCTATAATTTCTTCTTTCTCCCGCCGGTCCACACGTTCACAATCGCCGATCCGCAAAGCGTGCTGACCATGCTGGTGCTGCTCGGCGTCGCGGCCTTCACCAGCCACCTTGCCGGACGCCTGCGGACGCGCGCGGCGACAGGGGTGCGCGGCGCCCGGGAAAATGCCGCCATCGCCGCCTTCTCGCAGTCTCTCGCGCGCGTGTCCGACGCCGAAAGCACGGCGCAAGTGATCTGCGACGAGGTCGCGCGCCTGCTCGATGTCAGCGCGATCGTGCTGGCGGAGCGCGACGGCGTGCTCGTGCCGATCGCCGGCGTGCCCGACCCGCGGCCGCTCGGCCCGGTCGATCGCGCCGCCGCCGAATGGGCGTTCGGCCGGGGCGAGCCGGCGGGCAGCGGCACCGCGACGCTCAACGCCGCCGACTGGCAGTTCCACCCGCTCAAGACCTCGCTCGGCATCCTGGCGGTGCTGGGCATTGCGCGCGGCGACGGTCGCGATCCGATCACCGCCGATCGGGCGGTGCTGCTGGCGACGCTGACCGGGCAGGCGGCGCTCGCGCAGGAGCGGCTGCTGCTGGAGACCAACGCCAAGGCGCTCTCCGTGCTGGCCGAGCGCGACCGGCTGCGGGCCGCATTGCTGTCGTCGATCGGCCACGATCTGCGCACCCCGCTGACCTCGGTGATCGGCGCGATCGAGGCGCTGGGCAGCAAAGGCGACTCTCCGGAACTCGCCACGGCGCGCGACGAAGTGCAGCGGCTCAAGCGTTTTCTCGACAACCTGCTCGACATGGTGCGGATCGATTCCGGCGCGCTCCATCTCGCTCCCGAGGCGATCGACCTGACGGATGCGGTCAGCGCCGCCGTCCACGACCTGCGCGAGACGTTGCGCGGCAATCATATCGACCTGCAGGTTCCGCCGACATTGCCGCTGGTGCGCGCCGATCCGCGCCTGCTCCACCACATCCTCATCAACCTGCTGGCCAACGCGTCGCAGCATGGCGGCACCACCACGCCGATCGCCATCGTCGGGCGGCGCGAGCATGGCGCGGTGACGCTGGCGATCCGCGACGCCGGGCCGGGCCTGCCGGAGGGCGACAGCGCGCTGCTGTTTGATCGCTTTGCGCAGGGCACCGGCAGCGACCGCAAGGGCGGCAGCGGCCTGGGGCTGGCGATCGTCAAGGGATTTGCCGAGGCGATGGGCGTCGGCGTGGATGCGGCGACCGATCCTGCGGGCGGCGCGGCGTTCAGTCTGCGATTTCCCAACACCTAGCGGTTAGAATAGTTGGACGATCGTCCGAACCAATTCAGATTGCCGGCATTGCGGTGAAAGCCGCAATGGCTATGCGAGCATGCCGCTCCGTCCTTCGATAAAGGCGCAGCCGCGCGCAGACATGCGCCTGAGAACCATAACAACGCGGCAAGACCGCGACCATGATGGGGAGTTTGGCTTGATGGCCTTCGCGCGTCTGCTTCGTTCGTCTGTCTGCCTGATCGCACTTGGGTGCGCAGGCACCGCCCTTGCGCAGCCCACCGGCGCACCGGCCCGGACCGCGCCCGCCGTCGCCCCCGAGCCCGGTCCGCCCGCCGGAACGCCGGTTCCCACCGCCCCTACCCCGGCTGCGCCGACCGCGGTGAGTGACAATAGCGCCGGCGCCAACGGGCTTCAGGAGATCGTGGTCACCGCGCAGAAGCGTTCGGAGAACCTCCAGAACGTGCCGATCTCGGTCACGGCGGTCAGCGGGACCGCGGTCGCGAACCTCCATGCGGTGACGATCCAGGGGCTTCAGGGCACGACGCCGAACGTCCAGATCAACAACTTCTCCAATACGCCGAACTCGGCGGTGTTCACGATCCGCGGTATCGGCGTGATCGAGCCCGATCCCTATGCGGGCAACACGGTATCGATCGTCGTCGACGGCGTGCCGCAATTCTTCTCCACCGGCGCGCTGGTCGACCTGCTCGACATCGACCGCATCGAGACACTCCGCGGTCCGCAGGGCACGCTCTTCGGCGCGAACACGACCGGGGGCGTTATCAACGTCGTCAATGCGCTGCCGACGAAGGACTTCGGCGCGAAGGGCGAGTTCACGCTCAGCAACTATCACGGCGTGAACGCGAACGGCGTCGTCAACGTCCCGATCGGCGAGACGCTCTCGGCGCGCATCGCCGCATCGCATGACGAGAATGACGGATGGGTCACCAACGTCGTCAACGGCGCCAGGATGGGCAAGCGCAACGTCCAGGTCATTCGCGGCACGCTGAAATGGAGCCCTACCTCCAACTTCGACGCGATCGTGAGCGGGGAATATGATCGTGGCCGCAATGGCGCGCCGATCGTCGTCAGCGGATCGCTGCCGGGAGATATCCTGTACGTCCCGCCCGGCGTCGCCAACATGTATCAGGGGCCATGCCAGGTGGCCGGCCAGCGGTGCAACGCGCCGGACAAGTATTTCTCGGCTAACAACTCCGTGCCGGACATCTCGAACCTGAATACCTACAAGGGCACCCTGACGCTCAACTGGCGTGACACGCCGATCGGCGACGTCACCTCGATCACCGGCTACAAGAAGATCAACGTCCTCGAATATACCGATCAGGACGGCACGCCGCTCTTCCTCGACGACACCCGCCGCCGCACCCGTGCCTGGCAGTTCAGCCAGGAGCTGCGCACGAGCGCGCGGGTGACCGACTGGTGGAACCTGACGGCGGGCGGTTTCTACATCAAGGATCACTATTTCCTGCAACAGGATTTCCGCCTGAACTTCGCCACGCCCGGTCTGATGCAGGTGAACCGGCAGGATCAGGACAATTACTCGCTCTCCGGCTTCCTGCAGAACTATTTCGATATCACCGATACCCTGCGCGCGCAGGCGGGCATCCGCTACACGCATGAACGCACAAAGATGAACGCGTCGCTCGACAATCTGCTGAACCCGTCGGGCTTCATCGACTTCGACGGCGACGGCGGACTGCTGCTCAGCCGGATCAATCCGATCCAGGCGAAGGCCTGGAACAATGTCGGCTGGAAGCTCGGTCTCGACTGGAAGGTCACGGACCAGGTCCTGTTGTACGGCTATTGGGCGCGTGGCTTTAAATCGGGTGGCTTCGTCGGCCGCATCGGCCTGCCCAGCGATATCGGCCCCTATGAGCCGGAGAAGGTCGACACGTTCGAAGCCGGCATAAAGAGCAGCCTGTTCGATCGCCGGCTGCGGCTGAACCTGTCGGGTTTCTACACCAATTATCGCGACCTACAGGTCGCGCAGATCTATTTCGTCAACGGGCCGACCGGCCCCGTCCAGGGCAACACCATCCAGAATGCCGGCAAGGCGATCATCAAGGGCTTCGAGCTGGAGGCGACCGCAGCCCCGGTGCGGGGGCTGACGCTGACCGGTTCGCTCGCCTATCTCGATGCCAAGTATGACGACTTTCCCTATCTCGATCCGGTCAGCCTTTTAACGATCAACCTGAAGGGTGCGTCGCTGCAGAATTCGCCGAAATGGTCGGCGACGGCGGGCGCGACCTACACGCTCGATGTCGGGGAACATAAAGTCACCGCCAACGCGCAATATAGCTATGTCAGCTCCAAATACTTCACCAACGTGCTGGATACGCCACGCTCGCTTATCCAGCCGACCCATATCGTCGATGCCAATATCGACTGGACGCTGCCCGGTGGGAGGTTCACGTTCAGCGCCTGGGTGAAGAACGCGTTCGACAATCGCTATCTCGCCAGCCTCTACGACTCGCCCGGCTTCATCGGTCTGGCCAATTACCAGCCGCCGCGCCGCATCGGCATCACCTGGCGCGTCAACTACATGTGAGAAACCAGCCGGGGAACGCCGCATGACCTCAACCGAGTTCCAGAGCGCCACCGACGAGCAGGCGATCGCCGCATTCGTCGCGGCGAGCGAGATCCGCACCAACCTCGCGCGGCACAGCCGCGGCGTCGATCGCAACGACCGGGCACTGTTCGCCTCCGCTTACGCGCCCGATGCCGATGTCGCCTACGGCATGTTCAACGGACCGGCCACCGACTTCGCGACGATCCTGATCGACGCGATGGCGGGCGGCGCGGTGACGCTTCACCGCACCTCCAACATGCTCGTGACGGTCGATGGCGATAGCGCACGTTCCGAAAGCTATGTGATCGCTTATGCGCGCACGCCCGATCCGTCGGGTCCGGACCGCCAGCGCTGGATCGGCGGACGCTACCTCGATCGCCACATCCGCACGGACGCCGGCTGGCGGATCGCGCACCGCACCTACGTGCTCGACTGGAACGTCAATCGCGACAATGCCGAGATCATTCCGCTCGCCCTCACGCGCGGCGGGCAGCGCGACGCCGACCCGTCGAACGGCCTGTTCACCAACCCATCCTCGACCGACAGCAAGGGAGATGCGCCGATGAGCGCCCTCGACGATGCCCTCGCCAAGCAGGCGCTCCACGACCTCGTCGCCACCTATTCGCGCGGGGTGGACCGCGGCGATACCGCGCTGCTCGCCTCGGCCTTTCACGAGGATGCCGACGTGATTACCGGCGTGATCGACGGCAAGGCGCCCGATTTCGCGCGCGCCATCGTCGAGGCGGTACGCACGGGCTTCCGCAACTGCTTCCACAGCATCGCCAACGAATATTATGAGGTCGCGGGCGACCGCGCGACCGGCGAGACCTATGTCATCGCCTACAGCGCCACGCCTGGCGATCATGCGGAGGAGACGCTGACCGGCGGCCGCTACCTCGATCGTTTCGAGAAGCGCGACGGACGCTGGAAGATCGCGCATCGCACCTTCGTCGCCGACTGGACGACGACCGCGCCGATCTCACGCGAAGCGGGCGGCTTCTACGAAGGCCTCGACACACATGGCGGCTGGTCGCCGGACGATCCCTCGGTCGCGTTCTTCGCAGCGGCCTGAGGTCCGGCGCATCCTTCCCGGCAGAGGAAGAATGCGCCACAGCATCATCTCCCACACCGGCTCGACCATGTTCGGGAAGTCCGCGGGCATCGAGGGCTGACCCTGCTCGATCCGGCCTTCCGCCCGCCTGAGGCCAGCGCCCCGCGCCTCAAGCTGAACGATCCGGTTCAGATTGCGTTGGGGTGATCCCACTACCTAGCGGTTCCGCTCGCTTACCCGGGCGGGAACCGGCGAAGCCGCGTGTGATCCGCGCCGATCGCCGCGCCCGTGTGGTGCCGGGCTGACATCAGGGGGCGATGATGACCATGACGAGCACAGCGACTGATGCGGACGCCGCCGAACGGCGTATTCCCACGCGCACGCTGGATGCGCTCAATTTCTTTCTGGCGGACGTGCGTGACGGGCTTGGACCGTACCTCGCTATCTATCTGATCGCGGTGCGCGGGCCGGCGCACGGCTGGAACGAGGCCACGGTCGGCGTGGTGCTGACGATCGCCGGCATCGTCGGCCTGCTCTCCCAGACGCCGGCCGGCATGCTGATCGACAGGTCGGGCAACAAGCCCAGGATCGTCATGATCGCGGCGCTGCTGGTGACGCTCAGCAGCGTGTCGCTGCCCTTTGTCCACGGCTTCACGATGGTCGGGATCACCCAGTCGATCGCAGCCGCTGCGGGGGCGGTGTTCGCGCCGGCCATCTCGGCGCTTACCTTGGGCCTCGTCGGGCCGAAGCTGTTCGCCAGGCGCATCGGCCGCAACGAGGCGTTCAACCATGCCGGCAACGCGGTATCGGCCGCG
>CAXTTP010000126.1:0-8072 GCA_964247195.1 uncultured Sphingomonadaceae bacterium | reverse complement strand
GCTACGACCTGATGAACGATGCCATGTCGGGCGGCATGCACCGGCTGTGGAAGGACCGCTTCGTCCGCCGGGTGAAGCCGCGCGCCGGCGAGCGAATCCTCGACATGGCGGGCGGCACGGGCGACATCGCCTTCCGCCTCGCCCGTTCCGGCGCCGCCGTCACCGTCGCCGACATCAACGGCGCGATGCTGGAGGTAGGCCAGGCGCGCGCGGCGCGGCGCGGCATCGACGGGCTGATCTGGACCGAGCAGAACGCCGAGGCGCTCGGCTTCGGGGATGCCGGCTTCGATGCCTATACGATCGCCTTCGGCATCCGCAACGTGACCCATATCCAGGCTGCGCTGGACGAGGCGCACCGGGTGTTGCGGCGGGGCGGACGTTTCTTCTGCCTGGAATTCTCGACGACGCTCTGGCCCGGCTTCGCCGAGGCGTACGACGCCTATTCGCACAGGATCGTACCGCAGCTCGGCAAGCTGCTCGCCGGCGATGCGGAGAGCTATCGCTATCTGGTCGAATCGATCCGCCGCTTCCCCGACATGGCGCGCTTCAAGGCGATGATCGAGCAGGCCGGCTTCGTGCGCGTCGGCGTGGAGCCGATGCTGGGCGGACTGGTCGCGATCCACAGCGGCTGGAAGATTTGAGCCGCCCGATCGTCCACGTCTGGCGGCTACTGAAATGGGGGCGGATCCTCGCGCGCCACGGCGCGCTGACCGGGATCGAGCGCGACCCGATGACGCCGCGTGCGGTGCGCCGGCTGGTGCGGATTGCGAGGATCGGCGCGCGGGTGCCGAAGGAACCGGCCTATGCCGACGCGTTCGAGGCGATCGGCCCGGCTGCGATCAAGCTCGGCCAGGCGCTTGCCACCCGCCCCGATCTGGTCGGCGCGGATGCGGCGCGCGATCTCACCCGGCTGCAGGACGCGCTGCCGCCCGCCCCCTTTGCGGTCGTGCGGGCGGCGGTGGAAAGCGGGCTCGGCCGGCCGCTCGAGGCGCTGTTCTCGCGCTTCGACGAGGAGGCGGTCGGCGCCGCGTCGATCGCGCAGGTTCACCATGCGGTCACCAGCGAGGGCCGCGAGGTGGCGGTCAAGGTGCTGCGCCCCGGCGTCGAGGAGGAGTTCTCCCGCGCCCTCGAGACCTATGAATGGGCCGCCGCGCAGGCCGAGGCGATGGGCGGCGAGATTGCGCGGCTGCGCCCCCGCCTCGTCATAGCCACCTTCCGCCAGTGGACCGCGCGCGAGCTCGACCTGCGGCGCGAGGCGGCATCCGCCTCGGAGCTCGCCGAGGGGATGGAGGCAGAGCCCGGCTTTCATGTGCCGGCGATCGACTGGAGCCGCACCGCGCGCCGCGTGATGACGCTCGAATGGCTCGACGGCACCAAGCTCACCAACCGCGCCGCGCTGATCGAGGCCGGCCACGATCCGAAGGCGGTGGCGGCGCGGCTGGTACGCGCCTTTCTGCGCCAGGCGATCGCGGAAGGATTCTTTCACGCCGATCTCCACCACGGTAATTTGTTCGTGCTGGCGGACGGCACGCTCGCCGCGGTCGACTTCGGAATCATGGGCCGAATCGACCGGCGGGCGCGGCTGTGGCTGGCCGAGATCCTGCACGGGCTGATCACCGGCAACTATGCCCGTGTCGCCGAGATCCACTTCGAGGCGGGGTATGTGCCGCCGCATCACAACCTCGCCGAGTTCACCACCGCGCTGCGCGCCGTCGGCGAGCCGATCCGCGGTCTGCCGGTCAAGGACATCTCGATCAGCCAGATGCTCGACGGGCTGTTCGGCATCACCCGCGATTTCGAGATGCCGACGCAGCCGCACCTCCTCCTCCTCCAGAAGACGATGGTGATGGTCGAGGGCGTCGCGACCAGCCTCGATCCCGACATCAACATGTGGGAGACGTCCGGCCCGTTCGTGCAGGAATGGCTGCGCGGCGAGCTCGGGCCGGAGGCGGCGATCGCCGACCGGCTCGTGACCGACCTGCGCACGATCGGCCGCCTCCCCGAACTCCTCCGCCGCATCGAGGCCCGCTTTCCCCCGCCCGGCGCCGCGCCGCCGCCGCCGCCGCTGCGCGCGGTCGAGGTCGTGCGGATCGGAGGCGGCTGGCGCTATGCGGCGGTGGCCCTGGTGGCAGCCGTGGGAGGCGCGGCGGCGATGTGGCTGACGCGGTGAACGCGGCCATCGGTGGCGGCACGAACGGCAAGGCGGCCTCTCGCCCTACCTATTAGCAAAGTTCTCGCTGGCGACGGAATTTGCATTATGGCGTAGCATCGCTGCGGTTCGAGCTGTTCGGAGACTATCAATGACTATCGCTCATGCCTGGGCAGCCCATGCCTCTCACGCGCCTTTCGGGCCCTTCAGCTTCCAGCGCCGGGAGCTTGAGCCAACCGACGTCCGTATCGACATCCTCTACTGCGGCATCTGCCATTCCGACGTGCACTTCGCGCGCGGCGAGTGGGGCGATCCGTCCTACCCATGCGTACCGGGGCACGAGATCGTCGGCCGGATCAGCGCCGTTGGCGATGAGGTGACGAAGTTCAAGATCGGCGATCTCGCCGGCGTCGGCTGCCTGGTGGACAGCTGCGGCCATTGCGGTTCCTGCGGTGAAGGTCTCGAGCAATATTGCGAGAACGGCGCAACCGGAACGTACATGAGCATCGAGGCACAGAGCGGCCGACCGACATATGGCGGCTACTCCGACTTCATCGTCGTCCGCGAGAACTTCGTGCTTCGGGTCGGGCACCACGAAAGCGATCTGGCGGCCGTGGCGCCGCTGCTCTGCGCCGGCATCACCCTCTGGTCGCCGCTGCGCCACTGGAATGCGGGGCCGGGCAAGGAGGTCGGCATCGTCGGCATCGGCGGGCTCGGGCACATGGGCGTGAAGCTCGCCCACGCGCTCGGCGCGCACGTCGTTGCTTTCACGACGTCGGCAAACAAGGTCGCCGAGGCGCACCGGCTGGGGGCCGACGAGGTCATCATATCGCAGAACCCGGAGGAGCTGGCGAAGCATGCCGGCAGCTTCGACCTCATCATCAACACCGTGTCCGCCGCTCAGGATCTTCAGACGTTCGTGCTCCTGCTGAAGCGCGACGCAACGCTGGTCCTGGTCGGTGCCGGAACCGAAAAGCACACGAGCCCGGACGCGTTCGCCTTGCTCATGGGCCGGCGCAGCGTCGCGGGATCGGCGATCGGCGGCATCGGAGAAACCCAGGAGATGCTCGATTTCTGCGCCGCGCACGGCATCACCGCGGACATCGAGATGGTGCCGGTGCAGCAAGTGAACTCCGCCTACGATCGCATCGTCGCTAGCGACGTGAAGTATCGGTTCGTGATCGATATGGAGACGCTGCCGGCCGAATAGCTGCACCGGCGCCCAGCGAGAAGCTGTTCTCGTTGCCGCAATTTCAACATCTTGCGAACCAAACGCTGCCCGTTGCGTTCATGGCGTCTACGACGGAACAACCCGAAGGACGAACCATGAAGATGCGCACAACTTTTACGATAGCGATATTGGCGACATCGATGCTCGGAGCGGGCGCGGCCGTAGCTGCGCCGAGCGACGCCGACTATGTCAAGATGGCCGGCGCCGGCGACCAGTATGAGATCCGGTCGTCCAAGCTGCTTCTGACCAGCACCAAGAACGCGGACCTCAAGACGTTCGCCAACATGATGATCAAGGATCACATGAACAGCACCGCGATGGTGAAGTCGGCAGCCATGAAGGCCGGCATGCATCCGAAGCCGCCGATGCTCGACGCCGACGGCAAGGACATGATGTCCAAGCTGAAGATGGCGAAGGGCACCGATCGCGATGCGCTCTACGTCAGCCAGCAGAAGATGGCGCACGAAAAGGCGCTCGCGCTCCATCAGGACGAGGGCAGCACGGGCACCACCGACAGCTTCAAGATGGCGGCGAACAACATCGTGCCGGTCGTGCAGCAGCACAAGTCGATGCTCGACGGCATGCCGAGCATGTGATCGCCTGAGGGTCGGGCGTCGCCGGTGCTTTTACACCGGCGACGCTGGACCATGAGCGCAAGAGTGGATTTGATCGCCGCCTCGACAGCGGTCGTTCTGCGCGGCATGGAGGCCGCGTGGACGGTAAGCGTATCCTCCTGGTCGTCGGCGGCGGGATCGCCGCCTACAAGGCATGCGAATTGATCCGCCTGCTCGGCCGTGAGGGCGCGAGCGTACGCTGCGTCCTCACCGCCAGCGGCGCGAATTTCGTTACAGCGATGACGCTCGCCGCCTTGTCCGGCCAGCCGGTCCGTACCAGCCTCTGGGATCTCGGCGACGAGGCGGAGATGGGTCATATCGAGCTCAGCCGTGCGGCCGACCTTGTCGTCGTCTGTCCCGCTACCGCCGACCTGATCGCGAAGATGGCGGCGGGCATCGCCGACGATCTTGCCACCACCCTCCTGCTCGCGACCGACAAGCCCGTGCTGGCGGTCCCGGCGATGAACGTGCGGATGTGGCAGCACGCCGCGACGGTCCGCAACGTCGCCCGGCTGCGCGCGGACGGCGTGACCGTGCTGGCGCCTGACGAGGGCCCCATGGCCTGCGGCGAGTTCGGCCCGGGCCGTCTGCCGGAGCCGCCGGCGATCGTCGCTGCGATCGGCCAGGCGCTGGCTGTTCCTGCGGGCGAGCGGCGCCTCGTTGGACGGCACGTGCTCGTCACGGCCGGACCGACGCACGAGCCGATCGATCCGGTGCGCTACATCGCCAACCGTTCATCGGGCCGGCAGGGCTTCGCGATTGCGGCGGCGCTGGCGGCTGCGGGCGCGCGGGTGACGCTGGTCGCCGGCCCGGTCTCGCTCGCGACGCCGCCCGGCGTGGACCGTGTCGACGTCGAGACGGCGCGCGAGATGGCCTCGGCGGTTGACGACGCGCTGCCGGCGGACGCTGCGGTGCTGGTCGCTGCCGTCGCCGACTGGGGCGTGGTGGCGGCGGCGCACAAGCTCAAGAAGGGCGACGGCGCGCCGGCTCTGGCACTGGTCGCCAATCCCGACATTCTGGCGGAGCTCGGCCGCGCGCCGGACCGGCCGCGGCTGCTCGTCGGCTTTGCCGCCGAGACGCGCGACCTGCTGGCCAACGCGCAGGCCAAGCGTGCCGCCAAGGGTGTGGACTGGATCCTCGCCAACGACGTTTCGGGCGACGTCATGGGCGGCGCCAACAATGCCGTCCACCTCGTCACCGCCGCGGGTGTCGAAAGCTGGCAGAGCATGGCGAAGGAAGCCGTCGCCGCCCGTCTCGCAGACAGGATCGCCGATGCCCTCGCCTGACATCGCGATCTCTTTGAAGCGCCTGCCCCACGGCGCCGGCCTCCCCGCCCCGACCTATGCGACCGCGCATGCCGCCGGGCTGGACGTGGTTGCCGCCGAGGCGGTGACCCTCGCTCCGGGCGACCGCGCGGCGATCGCTACCGGCTTCGCGATCGCCATACCCGAGGGCTATGAGGTGCAGGTGCGGCCGCGCTCGGGCCTCGCCCTCAACCACGGCGTCACCTGCCTCAACACGCCGGGCACGATCGATGCGGACTATCGCGGCGAGGTGAAGGTGATCCTCGCCAATCTCGGCACCGAACCGTTCGCGGTGAAGCGGGGCGAGCGCATCGCCCAGCTCGTCCCCGCCGCCGTCCAGCGGGCGACCTTCGTCGAGGTCGACATACTCGACGAGACGGTGCGCGGCGCCGGCGGCTTCGGCTCGACGGGTCGATAATCCCGGCCGTGAACCTCACCGACAGCCAGCTCGACCGCTATGCTCGCCACATCGTCCTCAAGGAGATCGGCGGCTTCGGCCAGCGGCGCCTGCTCGATGCGACGGTCGCGATAGTCGGCGCCGGCGGCATCGGCTCGCCGGCGATCCAGTATCTCGCCGCCGCCGGCGTCGGCTGCCTGCGGCTGATCGACGACGATACCGTCGCGCTCTCCAACCTGCAGCGGCAGACGCTGTTCACGACGCGCGACGTCGGTGCCGGCAAGGTGGCGATGGCCGCCAACGCCGTGCAGCGCCTCAACCCGGACGTCCGCGTCCACGGCCTCGTCCAGCGGCTCAACCTCGGAAACGCAGCCACGCTGCTCGCCGGCTCGGACGTGGTGCTGGACGGGAGCGACAGCTTCACCACCCGCCTCGCCGTCGCCGATGCGGCGCATGCTGCGCGCATCCCGCTGGTGTCGGCCGCGGTCGGCCAGTTCGAGGGGCAGCTCGCCGTCTACCGCGGATGGGAGCCGGCGCGGCCCTGCTATCGCTGCTTCGTCGGCGGTGACCCCGGCCGTGAGGAGGCGAGCTGCGCCGATCAGGGGGTGCTCGGCGCGCTCACCGGCGTGATCGGCAGCCTCGCCGCGATCGAAGTTGTACGCGCGATAACCGGCTTCGGTCCGGACGGTGCCGAGAGCAGCGCGGGCAAGCTGCTGCTGGTCGACGCGCTCGCCTTCCGCTTCCGCACCATAGCGATGCCCAAGGACCCCGGCTGCACCGCATGCGGGGGCTGACGATCGTCGTCGCCGCGGCGGAACCCATCCGCTTTCGCACCGCGCTGGAACTTGCGGCCGCGACCGCCGCACTGGGTGGGCACGCACGCCTCTTCCTGCAGGGCGGCGCGGTTGCGCTGCTGCGTCCGCCGATCGTGGATGCCGGCGACGCGGCGCACGCGGCATCCGGGCTGCCGACGCTTGCCGCCCTGCTCGAGGAGGCGCTCGGCCTCGGCGTCGAGATTGTCGCCTGCCAGAGCGGGCTCCAGCTCACCGCCATCGATGCCGGTGCGCTGGATGGCCGCATCGGCTTCGGCGGGCTGGTCAGCCTGCTCGGCGAGCTCGGCGAAGACCGGCTGGTCGCGCTCTGACCTAGGCTTTCGCGGCCTTCGCCTTCTTCGCCGCAGGCTTCTTCGCCGACGCCTTCTTGGCCGGCGGTGCGGCCTTCTTGGCGGCGGTGCGCTTGGCGGGCTTGCCCTTGGCCGGCATCTGCGCGCGCTCGGCCAGCAACGCCAGCGCCTCCGCCGGCGTCATCGCCTGCGGATCGGCGGTCTTCGGCAAGGTCGCGTTGGTCACGCCGTCGGTGACATAGGGGCCGAAGCGCCCTTCCATCAGCCTGACCGGCTTGCCGGTGACCGGCGACTCGCCGAACGCCTTGAGCGGCTCGCGCGCAGCGCCCCGCGCCCCGCCGCCCGCGGCAGCCTCGGCGAGCCGGACGACGGCGGCGTTCATGCCGGTCTCGAACACCTCGGCGGTGGAGGTCAGCCGGCCGTACTTGCCGTCGTGCTGGAGGTAGGGGCCGTAGCGGCCGATGCTGGCAGTGATCGGCTTGGCCGTTTCCGGGTGGTTGCCGATCGTGCGGGGCAGCGACAGCAGCCTGACCGCCCAGTCGAGCCCGAACTCCTCGCCCTGCGGCACGTCCTTCGGGATCGAGGCGCGCTTGGCATCCTTGCCGTCGCCGAGCTGGACATAGGGGCCGAACCGGCCGGAGCGCTTCGATATCTCGCCGCCGGTCTCCGGATCGGTGCCGAGCACGACCGGCCCGGCATCCGCCCCGGCTTCCGCGCCGCCGGCCTGCGCGAAGCGGCGGGTATATTTGCACTCCGGATAGTTGGAGCAGGCGATGAACGCGCCGAACTTGCCGCCGCGCAGTGCGAGCTTGCCGTCGTGGCAGACCGGGCAGAGCCGCGGATCGGTGCCGTCGCCCTTGTCGGGGAACAGGTAGGATCCCAGGAACTGATCGAGCGCGGCGGTCACCTCGGACGGCTTCTGCTCCATCACTTCGGCGGTCTTCGGCTTGAAGTCCTTCCAGAAGGCTTCCAGCACCGCCTGCCACTGGGCCCGCCCACCGGATACGTCGTCGAGGCTTTCCTCCAGCCCGGCCGTGAAGTCGTAGCTGACATATTTCTCGAAGAACCGCTCGAGGAAAGCGGTCACCAGCCGGCCGCTCTCCGCAGGCAGGAAGCGGTTCTTCTCCAGCGTGACGTAGGCGCGGTCCTTCAGCACCTGCAGCACCGATGCGTAGGTGGACGGGCGGCCGATGCCGAGCTCCTCCATCTTCTTGACGAGGCTCGCCTCCGAATAGCGCGGCGGCGGCTGGGTGA
>CAXTTP010000125.1:0-8111 GCA_964247195.1 uncultured Sphingomonadaceae bacterium | reverse complement strand
GCTTCATGCGGTCGACCAGGATCTCGAGGTGGAGCTCGCCCATCCCCTTGATGATCGTCTGGCCGCTCTCATTGTCCGAGGACACGCGGAACGACGGATCCTCGCGCGCCAGGCGGTTGAGGGCAACGCCCATCTTCTCCTGGTCGGCCTTGGTCTTGGGCTCGACGGCGACCTCGATGACGGGCTCCGGGAACTCCATCCGCTCGAGGATGATTGGCGCGTTCTGCGCGCAGAGCGTGTCGCCGGTGGTGGTGTCTTTGAGGCCGGCCAGCGCGACGATGTCGCCGGCATAGGCGATCTGGATGTCCTCGCGGTCGTTGGCATGCATCAGCAGCATGCGGCCGACCTTCTCCTTCTTGTCCTTGACCGAGTTGGTCACCGACGAAGCGGTTTCCAGCGTGCCCGAATATATGCGGGCGAACGTCAGCGTGCCGACGAACGGATCGTTCATGATCTTGAACGCCAGCGCTGAGAACGGGGCGTCGTCGCGCGGCGGGCGCGAATCCGGGGTGACGCCGTCGAGCTTGAGCCCTTCGACGTCCTTGATGTCCAAGGGCGACGGCAGATAGTCGACCACCGCGTCCAGCAGCGGCTGCACGCCCTTGTTCTTGAACGCCGAGCCGCACAGCACCGGCACGAACGAGAAGTTGAGCGTACCCTTGCGGATCAGCGCCTTCAGCGTGGCGACGTCAGGCTCGGTGCCCTCGAAGAAGGCTTCCATCGCGGCATCGTCCTGCTCGACCGCAGCCTCGATCAGCTCGGCGCGGGCGGCTTCGGCAGCGTCCTTCAGGTCGTCGGGGATCTCGCGATATTCGAATTTGGCGCCGAGCGATTCCTCGAGCCAGATGATCGCGCGATTCTCGACCAGGTCGACCAGACCCTTGAAGCCGCCCTCGATGCCGATCGGGAGATAGAGGACGAGCGGACGAGCGCCGAGACGATCCTTGATCATCTCCACGCAGCGCTCGAAATTGGCGCCGGTGCGGTCGAGCTTGTTAACGAAGCACATCCGCGGCACGTGATACTTCTCGGCCTGCCGCCACACCGTCTCGGACTGCGGCTCTACGCCCGCCACGCCGTCGAAGCAGGCGACCGCGCCGTCCAGCACGCGCAGCGAACGCTCGACCTCGATCGTGAAGTCGACGTGGCCGGGCGTATCGATGATGTTGATGCGGTGGTCGTTCCAGAAGCACGTCGTCGCGGCCGACGTGATCGTGATCCCGCGCTCCTGCTCCTGCTCCATCCAGTCCATCGTCGCGGTGCCCTCATGGACCTCGCCGATCTTGTAGGACTTGCCGGTATAATAGAGGATGCGCTCGGTCGTCGTCGTCTTGCCGGCATCGATGTGGGCCATGATGCCGATGTTGCGATACATTGCGAGCGGATGGCTGCGGGCCATGATCTTGAACTCCGATGTCGGGGAGCGGGCGGACCCGCGCGCCCCGACTATATAGGAAGGGTTGCTCTCAGCGCCAGATTACCAGCGATAGTGCGAGAAGGCACGGTTCGCCTCGGCCATGCGGTGCGTGTCCTCCCGCTTCTTCACCGCGTTGCCGCGGTTGTTGGCGGCATCCATCAGTTCGCCGGAAAGGCGCGCCGACATCGTGTTCTCGGAGCGCGAACGCGCCGCCGTGATCAGCCAGCGGATTGCCAAAGCCTGCGAACGCTCCGGGCGAACCTCCACCGGCACCTGGTAGGTGGCGCCGCCGACACGGCGGCTGCGGACCTCGATGCCCGGCTTCACATTGTTCAGCGCGTCGTGGAACACGCCGATCGGGTCGCGCTTGGCGCGGGTGTTGACGGTATCCAGCGCGCCGTAGACGATGCCCTCGGCGGTCGACTTCTTGCCGTCGAGCATCACCGAATTCATGAACTTGGACAGGACCACGTCCCCGAACTTCGGGTCGGGCAGGATTTCGCGCTTATCGGGACGACGACGACGAGCCATCTGTTCTCTTCCTCAAAACTTCAGCCTGGTGGGTCGGACCGTGACGGCCGACCGGCTTACTTCGGACGCTTGGCGCCGTATTTGGAGCGGGACTGGCGACGATCCTTGACGCCCTGCGTATCGAGCACCCCACGCAGCACGTGGTAGCGCACGCCCGGCAGGTCGCGCACGCGGCCGCCGCGGATCAGCACGACGGAATGCTCCTGGAGGTTGTGGCCCTCGCCGGGGATGTAGCTGATCACCTCGCGCTGGTTGGTGAGCCGAACCTTGGCCACCTTGCGTAGCGCCGAGTTCGGCTTCTTCGGCGTCGTCGTGTAGACGCGGGTGCAGACGCCGCGCTTCTGCGGATTCTGCTCCATCGCAGGGACCTTGGACTTGGCCTTCTGCGGCTCGCGACCCTTGCGGATCAGCTGGTTGATCGTCGGCATGAAACCCTTCACCTTACGGAGTTACTTTACCGATACACGTCGGTTCCGGCATTCGCGGAATACACGAAAGCCCCGGCGGCCAAACTGGCCCCCCAGGCCTTCACACGCATCGGCAATGTTCAAGCACACCCGTTATCGGAACGGCGCAGGACATGACGCCTGGCCCCGGCCCGCGGGCAGTGCGGCGCTATAGCGGGGGAGTCGGTTTCGGTCAACGCTCTTGGACGGGCTTGCAGCGGCTCGTAGCCGGCCTTTGCCAGGGCCGCTTGGATCGGCCGGCAAGGGCGCCCCCGCCCGCGCTCAGCGGCGGCCGTCGAGCAGCTTCAGGAGCGCCGCCTGGAAGCGCGCTGGCGCCTCGACCTGCGGGACATGGCCGAGATCGTCGAAGGCGACGAGGTGCCCGTCCGGGATCACGCCGACGACGCGCCGCGCGAGCACAGGCACCGGCGGGATGCTGTCGCGCAGCTCGAGCGGCGCGCGCTGGCGGCCGAAGGCGGTGGTGTCGCGCATTCCGATCATCAGCGTCGTCGGCACGCGCAGCCGGCCGAACTCGTAGGCGACGGGCTGCGTCTCGATCATCTCGGTGGCGCGCGCCTGGCTCGCCAGCATGATCGACCGGTCGGGGCCCTGATACATGCCGGCGGACATCGCCACCCAGCGGTCATATTCCGGGCGCCAGCGGCCATGATAATAAGTGGTGAGCTGATAGGCCTTGATCGTGTCGAACGTCGTGCGCGATTCCTCGGCCTGCAGCGCGTCGATATCGGCATAGGGCACGCCCTCGGAGAGCCGGTCGGCCAGCCCGAGCGGATTGACCAGCACCAACTGTTCGACGCGGAGCGGATGGAGCAGCGAGAGCCGCGTCGCGAGGATGCCGCCCATCGAATGGCCGACGACGACGAAGCGATCGATCCCCAGCGAATCGATCAGCTTGAGGTCGAGCTCGGCAAGCGCATGGAAACTGTACTGGAACGCCACCGGCTTGGACGACTTGCAGAAGCCGAGCTGATCGATGGCGAGGACGCGATAGCCGGCCACCGCCAGCGCGTGTGCGGTGTCGCCCCAGGTCGCGGCACAGAAATTCTTGCCGTGCAGCAGGACAACGGTGCGCCCGTTCGGCCGCTTCGGCTGCAGGTCCATATAGGCGACGTCGATGCTGCGGCCCTGCACCGTCGCATGAAAGCGCTGTACCGGATAGGGATAGTCGAACCGCTCGAGATTGGCGCCGAGACCGCTGGTGGCGGGGACCGGGGCCGCTCCAGTCGCGAGCAGCGCCAGCGGCAGCAGCGCGCGCGATGCGAAACGAGACATGCCGGATCCCCCCGTTCCGTCGCCACTGGCCGCAGCGCGACGAACACCGCCTGCGACCTCGAACCCGAACGGTACTAGGCCACGGCCCGTTATCGCAAGTGCGAAGCGCGCGGGCGACGCACCCGGCCGGCGCAGCGCGCGATGCGCCCGCGGGGGACACGCGCCAAGTGTGAAATACGGCACAATGCGCGGCGCGGCGCGACGTTAGGTGCGGCGGCCATCTGCTTGGCATCGACCCGGCGCTTTGTTATCCGCACCGTGCGACGGCGTCGCATCGGGGATCTTTTGGGGGAATAATCATGCGGCAACTCCGCACCTTTCTGTCGGGCGCGGTCGCGCTCTCTGTTATGCTGCCGATGACCGCGCAGGCGGCGCCTAAGCTGGCGAAGGCGTCCAGCGGACAGCAGCTCCAGCAGCAGACGATGAACGACGTGCCGCATTGCACGCGCAAGCTCGGCACCATCTCGGTCGCCGACGGCGACGATCCCAGCGCCTGGTCGCAATGGTCGCTGAGCCCGCCGTCGAAGCTGCTCAAGGTGCTGATCGCGCGGTCCGGTTGCTTCAACCTTGTCGATCGCGGCACCGGCCTCAACGCCGCCGCGCGCGAGCGGGACATCGGCTCGGGCCTAGGCCTGCAGCGCGGCTCTAACGTCGGCCAGGGGCAGATCAAGGCCGCCGACTATGTGCTGGTCGCCGAGATCCAGGGCGCCAATGCGAGCGTCAGCGGCAACGGCGTGGGCGCCGTTGCCGGCGGGCTGATCGGTGGCGGGTTCGGCGGGCTGCTGGGCGGCATCCGATCCAAGAAGGCGGAAGCGAACACGGTCGTGTCGGTCACCAACGTCCGCACTACCGAGACGATCGCGACCGAGGACGGCTATGCCGCCAAGAACGACATCAGTTTCGCGGCCGGCGGCGGCGGCTTCTTCGGGTCGGGCGGCGCGGCCGCGGTCGGCGGCGGCTACGCGAACACCGATATCGGCCGGATCGTGACGCTGTCGTTCATCCAGGCCTATTCGAAGCTCGTAACCAGCCTCGGCCTCGTCCAGCCGGGCGCCGCGGGCACGGCCGAGGCAGCACCAAAGAAGACGTTCACCGCCACCGGACCGGTCGCGATGCGCAAGACCGCGGCGCCCAGCGGCGCGGTGATCCGTACGCTACCGCCTGGCTCGATCGTCTATCCGACGGGCAACCAGAACGGACTTTGGTGGGAGGTCGCCGACGAGAACGACAATGTCGGCTGGGTGCTGAACACCAAGCTTGCACCATCGCAATAGGAAGAGGCGCGGGAGCGGCGCTCGAGCCGCTCCCGCGCAGGGCTCATTGCCCCGGCAGCTTCTTGATCATGTCGACATGGCTGGAGACGATCGGCGCGATCTCGCCGGCAGCGGTCTTCAGCGAGGGTACGTCGCCGCTCGCCGCATAGCCCTGCATCGCCGCAAGCGCCATGTGGTGCGCATCGGCCTGGTCAGCGGCATATTGCTTGTCGAAGCCATCGCCCGAAAGCTTGCCGAGCGCGTCGAGCTTGGTTTTCTGGTCGGCCGTCATCGTCGGATCAGGCGTGATCTTGGGGCTGGCCTCGCCGGCGGCCTTCTTGATCTTGGCCGTCGACTCGGTGTGCGCCACTTTCATCTTGGCGGCGAAGTCCTTAACCGACTGGTCCTTGCCCTTGGCGGATGCGAGCTTCGCTTCGGCGATTTCGAACGCGTCGCCGGCGGCGGCGGCGTTGGCGAACTCCTGGCCGGTCATTACCGGCGCAGCCGACGACGACGCCATGTTGGCATCCGCGGCATTGGCGTCGGTCGCCATCGTGTCGTTGGCGCCGGCCATGCTGTCGCTGGTAGCGACCGAATTGTCCGCGGCAGCTTCCTGGCTGGCCTTGTGGCCGCAGCCGGCAAGGCCGAGCGACAGCGCGGTGATCGAGATAAGTGCGAGCCTGTTCGACATCATCGCCCTCCTATTTCTAGCGCTGAGGCAACGTCCGGCCACGTTCCCCGTTCCGGGAAGGAGGCATTGTAATGATCTAGAAGTGGATCGCCCGGCCATAGGCCGAGAGCACGCTTTCGTGCATCATCTCGGACAGGGTGGGATGGGCGAAGATCGTCTGCATGAGCTCCGCCTCGGTCGTCTCGAGCTGACGGGCGACGACGAAGCCCTGGATCAGTTCGGTGACTTCCGCACCGACCATGTGCGCGCCCAGCAACTCGCCGGTCGCCTCGTCGAAGATCGTCTTGACGAAGCCTTCGGCCTCGCCGAGCGCGATCGCCTTGCCGTTGCCGATGAACGGGAACTTGCCGACCTTGAGCTGGTGCCCGGCTTCCCTCGCCTTGGCTTCGGTCAGGCCGACCGACGCCACCTGGGGGCGCGAATAGGTGCAGCCCGGGATGTTCCAGGTCTCCATCGGGTGCGCGCCCGCGTAGCCGGCGATCGCCTCGGCCGCGACGACGCCCTCGTGACTGGCCTTGTGGGCGAGCCAGGGTGGCCCGGTGATGTCGCCGATCGCCCAGATGCCGTCGACATTGGTGCGGCCATATTCGTCGACCTCGACATGGCCGCGGCCGGTCTTCACGCCCAGCGCTTCCAGGCCGATATCCTCGGTATTGGGGACGATGCCGATGGCGACGATGACATGGCTGTAGTCGGCGGTGACGACCTTGCCGTCCCTATCCTTGATCGTCGCCTTGACGCCATTCGCGCCGGCCTCGATCGCCTCGACGCCGGCCCCGGTCAGGATCGTCATCTTCTGCTTGGTCAGCGCCTTCAGCATGAAGTCGGAAACCTCGGCATCCTCGACCGGCAGGATCCGGTCGAGCATCTCGACGATCGTCACCTCGGCGCCCATGTCGTTGTAGAAGCTCGCGAACTCGACGCCGATCGCGCCCGAGCCGATGACCAGCAGCTTCGTCGGCATCGCCGGCGGCACCATCGCATGGCGGTAGGTCCAGATGCGCTCGCCGTCGGCCTTGGCGAAGGGCAGGTCGCGGGCGCGTGCGCCGGTAGCGACGATGATGTCCTTCGCTTCGAGATCGGTGGTTCGGTCGCCCTGCTTGACCGAAAGCTTGCCCTTGGCCGTGATCGTGCCGAAGCCCTCGATCACCGTTATCTTGTTCTTCTTCATCAGCCCCTTGACGCCGGCGTTGAGCTGGCCGGCGACCTTGCGGCTGCGGTCGACCACCTTGGCGAGGTCGAAGGACGGCTTCTCGACCGACAGGCCATAGGCGTCGGCATGGGTGAGATAGTGGTAGACCTCGGATGTCCGGAGCAGCGCCTTGGTCGGGATGCAGCCCCAGTTGAGGCAGATCCCGCCCAGCCGCTCGCGCTCGACGATCGCGACCTTGAGGCCGAGCTGGGCGGCGCGGATCGCCGCGACATAGCCGCCGGGGCCGGAGCCCAGCACGATGAGATCGAACGTTTCAGCCATGCTCCGCTCCCGCTGACCCGCACCCGCGCCATGGGGTGAGGCGACCTGCAACTCTGATATAGGGTGTCAGGCGAGCATGCTCAGGGGGTTCTCGCAGAGCCGCTTGAACGCCTGCATCAGCTGCGCGCCGTCGGCGCCGTCGATGGCGCGGTGGTCGAAGCTGCCTGTCGCCGACATCACCGTCGCCACGCCGAGCTGGTCGTCGACGACATAGGGCCGTTTCTCGCCGGCGCCGATCGCCATGATCATGCCCTGCGGCGGGTTGATCACTGCCTCGAACTGCTTGATGCCGTACATGCCCATGTTCGAGAGCGACGCGGTGCCGCCGGCATATTCTTCCGGCTTCAGCTTTCCCTCCCGGGCGCGGCCGGCGAGGTCCTTGACTTCGGTGGCGATGGCGGAAAGCGACTTGCTGCCCGCATCGACCACCACCGGCGTGATCAGCCCACCCGGAATCGAGACCGCGACCGAGATGTCGGCACGGGCGAACTTGAGCAGCTGGTCGCCGGCAAATTGGACGTTGCAGGCCGGCACCTCGATCAGCGCCGCCGCCAGCGCCTTCACCAGCAGGTCGTTTACCGACAGCTTCACGCCGCGGCTCTCCAGCCCCTTGTTGAGGTCGCTCCGAAGCTTCAGCAGCACGTCGAGGTTGATGTCCACCGTCAGGTAGATGTGCGGTACGGTCTGCTTCGATTCGGTCAGGCGCCGCGCGATCGTCTTGCGCATGTTCGAGAGCTTGACCGCCTCGTGCGGGATATCCGACGTCGCAGGCGCGGCGGCAGGCGCGGGCTTGGACGCCTCGGCGACAGGGGCAGCCGGCGCTGGCGCCGCCTTGGCTCCGGCCAGGTCGGCCTTGACGATGCGTCCGTTGGGTCCCGAGCCGGTTACGCCCGCCAGGTCGACGCCCTGCGCCGCCGCGAGCCGGCGCGCGAGCGGGCTCGCTTTGAGGCGCTCGCCCGATCCCGGCGCGGGCTGCGGCGGGACCGCGGCTGCCGGCGGGTCGGCC
>CAXTTP010000124.1:0-8123 GCA_964247195.1 uncultured Sphingomonadaceae bacterium | reverse complement strand
CCCCGCGGTCGCGCCGCCGGTCCAGCTCGTCACCGTGCTGCGCCCGGCACACCCGGCGCCCGCCGCGCGCGTCCAGCTCGCCGCCGCAGAGCAGGCCAGGCCGCCGCGCGCCTCCTGGCTGGAGCAGAGTGCGGTGGACTATGTCACCTGGGGCAGCGCGCCGCCGCGCGCGCGCCAGTCCAGCGGGACCGACTGAGCTAGGCTGCCCCCAGCCGTCCGGCGATCGCCGCCACGGCACCCGCCTCGCGCTCTTCCCAACTGCCGCAAATCGCTACCGGCGCGATGCCGCGGCGGCCGAGGCCGGCCTCGATCAGCGCATGGAAGCGCGACCTGCGCTCCGCCGTGCCGAACAGGCGGGTGCCGTCGCCGATCCACGGCACCTCGGGCGAGAAGAGCAGATAGAGGTCGGCCGTAGCCGGGATCCGCTCCAGCGTCGGGTCAAGTGCGCCGAACAGCATTTCGGCCCATGCCGCGGTCACGACGATGTCGGTATCCTCCACGATCAGCGGCGGCGCCGTCGCCTCGACAGCGCGGCGGGCGGTGAGGTGGCCTGCGGCAATGCGGTGAAGGTCCGCGCGCGTAAACGCGGTGCCGTTCGCCTCGGCATAGGTGCGGCCATATTCGTCGACGACCCGTCCGCCGAAGCGCCGCGCCAGCCGGGGCGCGAGCGTCGACTTGCCGGTGCTCTCCGCGCCGGTCAGGCAGACCCGGATCATGCCGGCGCTTCCGCCCGCCGCCATGCCCGCCATCCCCACAAAGAGAGCAGCAGGAACAGCGCGTAGAGGATCGCCGTCGCGATCAGGCCCTGGCTGGCATAAAGCCCGATCGACAGCGCGTCGATCGCCACCCAGAGCGGCCAGCTCTCGGTATAGCGGCGATCGGTGAGGAGCTGGGCGACCATGCTCCAGGCGGCATTGCCCGCGTCCCACCAGGGTACCGCTGCGTCGGTGAGGCGGCTCATCGCGAGGCCGAGCAGGAGCGTACCGGCCGTCCCGCCCACGATCACCCAGCGCCAGCCGGTCGGCCGCAGCCGCCGGACCGGCACCGCCTGCAGGCCGGCATGGCTGCGCCGCCAATACCACCAGCCATAGATCTGCGAGGCGAGGAAGAAGAGCTGGAGCAGCGCCGCGCTGTAGAGCCGGGTCTGCACGAACAGGATCCCGTAGAGCAGCACCATCGCGATCCCGAACGGGTAGTTCAGCACCGTACGGCGCGCGAGCAGCACGATGTTGACCAGGCCGAGCGCGGCCGCGGCGATTTCCAGCGGCGACATCAGCGATCCTGCCCGGCGATCATCGCCGGGGCGTGCGGGCCGCGCCCGCCGCGGTCAAGCGGCGGGTGCCGCGCCCGATCTGACTTCGCCGCGGCGGAAGCAGTCGCGCGCATGGTCGTTGACGATCCCGGTCGCCTGCATCCACGCCTGAACGATCGTCGGCCCGACGAACTTGAAGCCGCGTGCCTTCAGCGCCTTCGACAGCTGCGTGGACAAGGGCGTGCTCGGCAGCGGCGGGCCGCCGTCGCCGACCAGCGGTACGCCGCCGGTGAACGACCAGCAGAAGTCGGCGAAGCCCTCGCCGGCGTCATGCATTGCGAGATAGGCGCGCGCGCCGCCGATCGTCGCCTCGATCTTGGCGCGCGAGCGGATGATGCCGGCGTCGCCCAGCAGGCGCGCGATGTCCGCCTCGCCGAAGCGCGCGACGCGCTCCGGATCGAAGCCGGCGAAGCCCGTCCGGAAGGCATCGCGCTTGCGCAGCACCGTGATCCAGGCGAGCCCCGCCTGGAAACCGTCCAGCATCAGCTTTTCCCAGAGCGCGCGGTCGTCGCGTTCGGGCACGCCCCATTCGCAGTCATGATAGGAGCGCATCAGCGGATCGCCGCCCGCCCAGGCGCAGCGGGTCAGCTGATCCTCGCTCATGCTCGCGCCAGCAGGTCGACGGTCGCTCTGTCCGGCCCGGCGAACCAGCGGGCGAGCGCGTCCTTGAACAGAGCCTCACCGCCGGTCCCGGCAAATAGCGTCAGCGAGGAGCGCAGCTTCATCGCATCGACGCTGCCGAACACCCGTTCGGCCGTGACCCCGGTCAGCGATTCGAGCGCGGCGACGGCTTCGCGGAGCCGCGACCCGAGCAGCGGATGGGCCAGGTAGGCGCGCGCCTCGTCGGCCGACCGGATCGCATAAAACCGCGCCGTCGGGCTGCTACCGAGACCGGCGATCTGCGGGAAGACATACCACATCCAGTGGCTACGCTTCGCCCCGTTCCGGATCTCGGCGAGCGCGGTCGCATGACTGTCCCGCTGCGCGGTAACGAAGCGATCGAGGTCGAACGGGTCGTCTGGCTGGGTCACCGTCTCGTCCGCGCCGCCCCGGCGGCAGCATCGTCGCGTTGGCCTGCCCAACGCGACGGCAAAAGTGGTGCGGTCGAGAAGACTCGAACTTCCACGGCCTTTCGGCCACAACGACCTCAACGTTGCGCGTCTACCAGTTCCGCCACGACCGCACATCGAGTAGGGCCCCGATTGTGGCGGGGCGCTGGCAGGGGCGAGCCTCTAGCAAAGCCACCGGGGCTCCGCAATGCTCTCTCGACGCCGCAGGTGCGCGGCGTTGAATATCGCGGCGAAGCCTCTATCCGGGGCGGCCATGCGCCGCGCCGCCCAACCGACCGCTGCGGAGGCGGGACGCATCCTGAAGCTGGCCTGGCCGGTGATGCTGACGAGCCTCAACTGGACGCTGCTGCACCTGATCGACGTCGCCGTCGTCGGGCTCTACGGCACCGCCGAGCTGGGCTCGCTCGCGGCGGCGCGCACGCTGACCTACATCACGATCGTGATGGGGCTCTCCGGCATGTCCGGCGTGCTCATCTTCGCCGCCCGCGCCGACGGGGCCGCGGACCTGCGGCGCACCGGCGACCATTTCCGCCAGGGTATCGTACTGGGAGCGATGATCGGGCTGGCCTGCATGGTCGCGCTGCTGTTGTTGGCCGAGCCGCTCCTTCGCTTGGCGGGCGTGCCGGGATCGCTGGCGGCCGGCGGGGCGGTGGTCGTGCGGGTGATGGCGCTCTGCTATCCGGCGCAGTTCGTCCAGGTCGGCGCGAGCTTCTTCCTCGAGGGGATCAGTCGGCCGCGCCGGGTGATGGTGGTCAACCTCGTGCAGCTGCCGATCAACGCCGTGCTCGCCTGGGCGTGGGTCGGCGGACATCTCGGCCTCCCCGCATGGGGCGCGGCGGGAGCGGCCGCGGCGACCTCCACGGTCTGTTGCGCCGGCGCCGTCGCGATGGTCGCAACCGCCTGGCGGCTGCCGCAGGCGGCCGAGCGCAACGTCCGCGACCTGTCGGCGGCGGCCTGGTCGCGCGCGCTCGCCGGGCTGCCGCCGCTGGTGCGTTTCGGCCTGGTGCCGGCGATCGCCGCGGGGCTGGAGCTGGGCGGCTTCTCCTGGTTGATCGTGCTCTCGACGCAGCTCGGCGCGGTGCCGGCCGCCGCCTTCCAGACGGTGTTCTCGCTCCACAACTTCGGCTTCGCGCTGGCGATGGGCTTCGGCTCGGCGGCAGGCGTGCGCGCCGGCAACGCGGTCGGCGCCGGCGAGCCGCGGATGGCGGTTCCGCGCAGCATGATCGCGGCGACGCTCTCGGCGACGACGATGATCGCGGTCGGCCTCGTCTACTTCCTCGCGCCGGCGACCGTGATTCGCCCGTTCTCGACCGATCCCGCGGTGCGGACGCTCGGCACGGCGATGCTGACCGGCCTCGCCCCGTTCATGTTCCTCGACGGCGTGCAGATGGTGTTCGCTTCTGCCCTGCGTGCGCTCGGCGATCAGGTCGCTGCGGGCGTCGTCGGGATCATCGCCTTCTTCCTCGTCACCGGCGGCGCCGGCTGGCTGCTCGTGCGCGGCGGCGCCGGGCCGATGGGGCTCATCTACGCGGCGGCGGCCGGCATGGCGGTCGCCGCCATCCTGCAGGCCGGCCGGATGGCGGTAATCAGTTCCCGCCTGCGGTCGCGAAGCTCAGGTTGAGGGCGCGCGCGCCGCGCGGCACGTCGAGCGCGGCGCTGTCGAACTCGGCGCTGCCGCCGGGCGGAAGCTGCCCCGCTGGCCGCGCGATCGTCCAGCTGTAGACGACGCGCGACTGGGCATCGAGCAACTGGGCGCGGATGTTCGGGACCGACTGGGTGGTGTCGGTCGGATTGTGGACCCGGCCGGTGACCGAGAACAGCTCGTTGCCGCTCTCCATGGGTCGCCGCACCGGCTTTTGCGTCACCTGGATGGTCAGCGGCACGCCGGACCGGGACCAGAGGCCGAGCCTGGCCGCGATCGCCGGCGGCCCGAACGCCACCAGCGCGCCGGCCGCGCCCAGCATCAGCACCGCGACGGCGACCGCGACCAGCGTCCACATCCGCGCGGGGTTGCGCCGCGGCTGGAACGGCGGTTCGGTAGCGAAGGCGTCGAACCGCTCGTCGGGCCCAGCCGGCAGTTCGGCAACGGCCGCCGGGGTGCCGGCAATCGGTGCGACGACGGGCTCAGCTACCGGGGTTGCCATCACCGCCGCTTCCCCGTCGACGCCGTCCGCGGGCGATTCGGGGGCGACCTGCACGTCGGTCGCCTCCTCTGGTGCGGGCTGTACGTCGGTCGGCGGCGCCTCGAACCAGCTGTGCCGGCACGAGGCACAGCGCACCTGACGTCCTTGCGGACCGATCGAGGCGTCGGGAATCAGATAGCGGGTCTCGCAGGCGGGGCAGGAAAGTATCATGATCCGGTACGCGTGAACGGCTGCAGGCGGCGCAACGCCCGGGACTAAACACCGTGGGGGCGGCGCTGGCAAGCGTGCCATGGTGCCATGATCGCTGGCTTTACTGCCGCGGCGGCGCTGTGTCATGGGCGGGTTGCGCCGTGTCGAGCGGGCCGCGGAGAGGGAAGCGCGTGGCGGGTATCGTGCAGTTCGAAAATGTCGGCATGCGCTACGGCACGAGTCCCGAAACGCTGTCCGACATCAGCTTCACGCTTGCCGCCGGCTCCTTCTACTTCCTGACCGGGCCGTCCGGCGCGGGCAAGACGACCTTGCTCAAGCTCCTTTATCTGTCGCTGCGACCGAGCCGTGGCACGATCCACCTGTTCGATCAGGACGTCGTCACCCTGCCGCGGGCGCGGATGCCGGGCTTTCGCCGCCGCATCGGCGTGGTCTTCCAGGATTTCCGCCTCGTCCCCTATCTTTCTGCCTACGACAACATCGCGCTGCCGCTGCGCGTCGCCGGCGTCGAGGAGCATGACATCGAGGCGCCGGTGCGCGAGATGCTGGGCTGGGTGGGCCTCGCCGGCCGGGCCGACGCGCCGCCCGCCACGCTCTCGGGCGGCGAGCAGCAGCGCGTCGCGATCGCGCGCGCGGTGATCGGCCGGCCCGAGATCCTCGTCGCCGACGAGCCGACCGGCAATGTCGATCCCGAGATGGCGGCGCGGCTGCTCCACCTGTTCGCCACGCTCAACTCGCTCGGCACGACGATCGTCGTCGCGACCCACGACATCCACCTGCTGTCGCGCATCTCCAACGCCGAGATGATGCGGCTGGAACAGGGCCGGCTCTCCGATCCCACCGGCGCGCTCCGCTATCCGCCGCGCGGCGGCCGCGCGCCATGATCCGCAAGGCACCGTCGCAGGCCGATCGCCGCCTGCTGCCGGAGGGGCGCATCGCCGGGCCGATGCCCTGGGTTATCGCGATCATGATGTTCCTGACGGTCCTGACCGCCGCCGGCGGCCTCGCGATGCGCCACGCCGCGCTCTCGATCGGCGCCGACCTCGCTGATCGCATCACCGTCCAGATCGTCGAGGCGGAGCCCGCGTCGCGCGAGCGGCAGGCGCAGGCGGCGCTGGCGCTGCTCCGCCGCGATCCCGCAATCGAGTCGGTGCGCCGCGTCGGCATGGACGAGATGAAGGCGCTGCTCGCCCCGTGGCTCGGCGCGGGCGACCTCGAGCAGGAGCTGCCGCTGCCGGTGCTGATTGATGCCGTCTTCGCGCCCGATCGGCCGCGCGACGAGGGGACGCTCGCCACGGCGCTGCGCCGGGTCGCGCCGGCCGCCTATGTCGACGAGCATGGCCGCTCGCTGGCGCCGCTCGCCGGGCTGATCGCGGCGCTGAAATGGCTGGCGCTCGCGCTGGTGGTGCTGATGGCGACCGCGGCGGCGGCGGTGGTCATGCTGGCGGCGCGCGCGGCGCTCGATACCTATCGCGCTGCCATCGACATCATGCACCTGCTCGGCGCGACCGATGTCCAGGTCGCCCGGCTGTTCCAGCGGCGGCTGGCGCTCGACGCGTTGTTCGGCGGCCTGATCGGCCTCGTCGCCGCCGCGACCGTGATCCTGCTGATCGGCCGGCGGATCGGTACGATTGGCTCCGAGCTGATCGGATCGGTCACGCTCCCGCCGGGCGCCTGGGCGGTCCTGCTGCTGCTGCCATGGCTCGGCGCTGCGCTGGCGATGCTCGCGGCGCGCCTGACCGTGCTCGCCGCGCTCCGGCGCATCCTGTGACCGGGCCGCGGCGATGATCCTGCGCATCGCCGCCGGCCTGCTGCTCGCGTGGATCTTCGGCTTCGCCTGGTTCGCGATCGGCCTGCCCGGGCCCGCCGACGACCGCTTCACCGATGCGATCGTCGTGCCCACCGGCGGCGCCGGTCGCGTCCGCCGCGGCCTCACCCTGCTCGAACGGCACCGCGCGCGGCGCATGCTGGTGTCGGGCGTGGACCGCCGCGTCCGGCCGCAAGAGCTTTCGGCGAGCTTCGGGGCGCCGCCGGCGCTGATCGGGTGCTGCGTCGATCTCGGCCGCGACGCGGTCGACACGCGCTCCAACGCGGCCGAGACGGCGATCTGGGTGCGGGCGCACGGCTATCGATCGGTGCGGCTGGTGACGACGGACTGGCACATGGCGCGCGCGCGCTTCGAGATCGCCCGGATGCTGGGCGGGAACGTCGTCCTCCTGCCCGACGCCGTGCCGAGCGAGCCGGGCCTGACCGCGCTGCTCACCGAATATAACAAATATCTGCTCCGGCGCGTCACCACGCCGATCGGCCTGTGAGCGGCGGCTTCTCCGACAAGGCGGACGTAGCGCGATCGGTGCTGTTCGCGATCGTGTTCTACAGCGTCACCGTCGCCGCGGCGCTGTTTGCGCCGCTCGTCGCCGTCTTCGGGCGGCGCGCGATCCGCCGCTACGGCAGCGGCTGGGTGCGCTTCAACAGCTGGTGCACGCGCGCGCTCCTGCAGATCATGCCGCGCGTCGAGGGTGAGCTCAGGCCGGGCCCGCGCCTGTATGCGGCCAAGCACCAGTCGATGTACGAGACGCTCGCGCTGGTCGAGATCCTCGGCAATCCGGCGGTGCTGGTGAAGCGCGAGCTCGCCGCGATCCCGCTGTGGGGCTGGGCGGCGATGCGCTGGGGGGTGATCCCGGTCGACCGCGCGGGATCGGCGGCGGCGCTGCGCGCGATGCTGCGGGCGAGCGAGGCGGTGATGGCCGAGGGCCGCTCGATCCTGATCTTCCCGGAGGGGACGCGGGTGCCGCCGGGCGAGACGCCGCCGCTGCGCGCGGGCTTCGCCGGCCTCTACCGCCAGCTCCATTGCGAGGTCGTGCCGATCGCGCTCGACAGTGGCCGGCTGTGGCCGCGCGGGCGCTTCGTCAAACGGCGGGGCGTCGTCACCTTCCGGCTGGGCGCGGCGATTCCGGCCGGGCTGCTCCGTCGCGATGCCGAGGCACGCGTCCATGCCGCGATCAACGCGCTGGAGCGGCGGCCCTGATCCTATTCGTTCGCCCGCCCGAAATTGGGCCGGGCATCGTCCTGGCCCTGCTCGATGATGCTGCGGCGGATCGCGCGGGTGCGGCTGAACAGCTCGAACAGCGTGTCGCCGTCGCCCCAGCGGATCGCGCGCTGGAGCGCGGTCAGATCCTCGGAGAAGCGCTGCAGCATCTCGAGCACTGCATCCTTGTTGGCGAGGAACACGTCGCGCCACATCGTCGGATCAGACGCGGCGATGCGGGTGAAGTCGCGGAAGCCGCCGGCGGAAAACTTGATCACCTCGCTCTGCGTCACCTCCTCCATGTCGGATGCGGTGCCGACGATGGTATAGGCGATCAGGTGGGGCAGGTGGCTGGTGACTGC